>NZ_JAQESL010000050.1:0-5380 GCF_027697525.1 Coprococcus sp. AM97-35
TACTCGCTATTTTGCGTTTACTTAAAAACAGTTATGCTATATCATTACAACTTGATATAACATAACTGTTTCTTCTTTACGAACATCCTATTATCTATCAAATACTACATTTCCCTCCACGACACACTTAATTGCTTTTCATCTCGCTAATTATTTTTTCCATATCCGTCGATTTTTTCAAGAGTCCTAAACCAGCCAATAACTGAATACAATCTACATATCCTTGACAATATGCCCTTTGTTCTGACACAAACGCTTCTTCTTCCAAAATTTCTCCATATTGCTTCAACTTCTCCCTGTCCTCATAACTTATATGATCGAGAAGTTTATTCACCTTTTCTTTTTCCATTTTCTTCTTCAACTGAATATTTGCAAGTTCTTGGAAATAGATATAACTTTCTCTGTTTATATTCTCACAACGCAACTGGTTCAAAAAAGAGGATATTTCATTCCAAATATCATTTTCCATAAAAATTTCTCCTGCTTTTTTTGGTATCTTTACTTATTATGCCCAATTTTATATTTCATCATTTCATCAATTCACCATTAAATTTATATCCCATACCCCATACATTTAAAATGTATCTTGGTTTTGCAGAATCTGGCTCAATCTTTTTTCTGATTCTCCGAATTATGCCCATAACATTATCTTCTGCCCCATAATATGGTTCTTTCCACACCTGTGTATATATTTGTTCCTTTGAAAATATCCGTCCTGGATTTTTTGCCAGCAAATATAATATTTCAAATTCATAATTCGTCAATTGAACCAGCTCACCATTACTTTCTACAGAACGATATTCCGCATTTATTTTTAATGCTCCGTAATCAAGTACCCTATTTTGTTTACCAGGCATCTCAGAGTATTTTTTAGCAGACAGAAAATGTAATAATTCATTTAATTTTTCTTCCTCATTTTCATCAAATGTTACAACAACTACCCTTCCCATTTTATAAAAACCTTTCATATTCCAAATCTTACAAGTGTAATTTTTATCTATTATTACATCTGTAAGATTTGGAGGAATATCACATGAGCAATCTGCCTCAAATTTCAGAAGCCGAATTTGAAGTTATGAAAATCGTTTGGAAATATGCACCAATCAGCACCAATGAAATTACTGAAAAATTAACACAAATTTCCCGTTGGAGTCCTAAAACAATTCAGACATTGATTAAACGTCTCGTTTCTAAAAAAGCACTAACCTACGAAAAACAAAGCCGGGTTTTTGTCTATACTCCATTGGTCAAAGAAGACGAATATATTCGGCAGGAAAGTAATTCTTTTTTAAAACGATATTATAATGGTAATATCACTTCTATGCTTGCCTCTTACATTGAGGATGATAAATTGTCTGAAGAAGACATTGCCAGCTTACGGAATCTTCTTTCCAATCATTAACCATGGGAGGAGGAGCATATTTTGATATATTTTAGTTTTCGATTTTTACTGTGTAATGCCATCATTTGTATTTTTTTAGGTAGTTTACTGGGATTAAAAAATTTATTGCAAAGGCAATTATCCGCACGTATGCAATATAATCTTTCGATTATATTTCTTGCCGTTCTAATTGTTCCCTTTTTACCAATAAGCTCTGCCCCATCTTCTATATCGTGGAGCCATTTGCTGACAGCCAGTTCAAGTACCAATGGTGACATTCAAACCACTTTTCTTTCTGGTAATGGTTATAATTTGGATAAAATAAATGATTTTGCTGTCTCTGTCAGCACCCAAATACCAACTTTTATTCACACATTACTTGTATTTTTCTGGAGTATCGGTATATTCATAATGTTTTTTCTTCTCTACCGCTCAGTAAGACAAGTAAACGCCTTACATAGTTCTGCTTTACCTCTTCAAAATGAAGAACTAAACGCTCTTTATATAGAATGTTTAAACGAAGTGAACAGCAAGCATACCATTCCGATTTATAGTACAGCATTTTTGAAATCTCCTGTTTTGGCTGGTTTCCTGCATCCTCGCATTTATCTTCCAATTCACTTGATTTCAGATTTTAACGCTGGAACTATAAGCTCAACTGATATTCGATATATGCTTCTTCATGAACTGCAGCACTACAAGCATAAAGATATTCTAATTGGATATTTGATAAATACAGTACATGTTTTCTACTGGTTCAATCCCCTAATCTGGTATTTTCTAAAAAGAATACGGCAGGAACGCGAACTTGCCTGCGACAGTGCTGTATTACAATTATTGAAAGAAACAGAATACAAGTCATATGGAAATACACTGATTAACTTTGCCGAAACAATAGCTCTGTCTCCATTCCCTCTTACTATGGGAATCAGTGGAAATATAAAACAGTTAAAAGGACGCATTTTAAATATTGCATCATTCCACCAACCTACTTTTAAACAAAAAATTCGTGGATATCTTATATGCATATTCGTCTCTACTATCATCATTGGATGCATTCCCATACTTTCTGTTTATGCTTCTGATCAGACTGGCTATCATTTTGACACAACCGAAAAGAATATTACTCAGCTAAATCTTTCTTCCAATTTTGGGGACTACACCGGAAGTTTTGTTTTATATAATCAGTCTGCTGATAAATGGAATATTTATAATATGGATCATGCTTCCACACGTGTATCACCGAATTCGACTTATAAAATATATGATGCATTACTTGGCTTGGAATCTGGAATTATTACACCAGAACATTCCACTTTCACATGGAATGGAGAACCATATCCTTTTAATTCATGGGAAGCCGATCAAGATTTAACCTCGGCTATACATAATTCTGTAAACTGGTATTTTCAGGCAATTGATTCACAGGCAGGTTTTGAAGCCGTAAGAACATTTTTACAGACAATAAACTATGGGAATCAAAATACTGGAACAAATCTAAATCTCTATTGGACAGATTTCTCTCTGAAGATATCACCCATAGAACAGGTGGAATTGTTACAGGATTTCTATCAAAATAATTTTCATTTTGACAGTAAAAATATCCAGGCAGTAAAAAAAGCCCTGCTGCTTTCCACTACTTCTTCCGGTTCTCTTTACGGGAAAACAGGAACCGGGCGTGTCAATGGTAAAGATGTCAATGGCTGGTTTATCGGATACATTGAAACAGCGAATAATACTTACTACTTCGCAACAAATATTCAATCCTCTTCTGGTGCAACTGGAAGTCAGGCTACCGAAATAACAGAATCTGTACTTTCTAATCTTGGTATTTGGAAATAAATAAAGAGAACTGATAGCATAATTTCCTGTTATCAGTTCTCTTTATTTCATTCTTCTCTACTGATCAATTCTGCAAATTACCTAACCGGTACTGATACCTCGGTATATTATCAATACCATTATCTAAAATCCTGTTTCCAACATACTGAATCGTTCCATCATCCTGAATTTTCATCGTAAGTTCGTGTGTAATAACAGCATCATTACATACAACAGAATCACATACTGCATGAATTGTCAAAACAATGGTTCCATCTTCATTATGCCTGACTTCTGTTACTTCCGGTAAAGACAAGCCAAAATGTGTTGGTGAATAATTACCACATCCCAATCGTTCCCAGATAAACATATTACTTTGTTCATCGTAGACCGCCCATTCTTTCAATTCTTCTTTTGTAACAGGAAGATATGTCATAATTACATTTTCGAACTCTTCTGCTGGAATTCCCACAACCTCTTTTTCTGCCGTAAATTTTTCTCCATATTTCATTTGATAAAAATATTCATAAAGTCCATTATAATCCAACCCCTGCATATCCTCCGCATTCCAGTTTGAACATAACAGATTGTTTCCCTGATAGCCGAACGTACTCACATATTTTTTTGAATATTCCCGACACTCCTCACTCAAAGGCTTTACCCGGATAATACAACTTCCATCTACAATCTCTGTCACTTCCGGTGGTTCAGGTACGCATAATTCATAACAGAAATTCCCATTTTCAGTATATGCCCATTCTTTTATTTTTGATAGCGATATGTATGTAAGTACAGGCTCTGTATCCTCACTCCAGATCATTTTTGCGGACATCACACTCATTTCTTTTCCATCATAACTATATTCTTTTCTGGTAATTCCACCATCTGTATCTGCTTCATATAAAATTACACTTCCTTTTTCTTCTTGTTCTGCAGATTTTAAAAATTGTTCCATCTTCTGATAATTATCCATAACAGAATAATGATCGGAACCAATGACCGGATTCCCATTTTGTTTGATAATTTCTTTCATCCGATTCATCATTTGCTCAGCAGTGTTCTGATCTGCTTCTTGTATTCCATTATATTCAGAATAAATATCTCGGATAATGCCCATAATTTCTTCACAATCGTTCACAGCTTCCTTTTTCTTGTCTTCATCGATTGGTAGATTATATCCCTTATCCGGATTTTCCATGGTAGTGTTTTTCTGATTCTTCTCATTTTTTACATCTGTGCTGTTTAACGATATCTTACTTTCACAGGAAGTCAGAATCATTCCTATACAAAGTACTAACAAAATACTTTTTCTTTTCATATTGCCCCCTAATTATTACTGTAATTCTCTTCCCACTCTTCTTCTGTTAACCTTGGCATATACCACCCTGCATTTGCATTTTGATCTGACTTGATTACCTTATTTGATAAATACTGGAAACTTCCGTCTTCCATAGGTTTTATCATCAATTCACTGGTGATTGCCTGATCTAACATTCTGATTTCCCATACTGCTTCTATCGTAAGTTTTAATGTTCCATCTTGTAATTTTTCATATGAGATAACTTCCGGATATGGCTCATATGGGAATTCACAATCATATAACCCTCGCGGTCTGTATCTAAAAGTTCTATTATCAGAGTTATAAAAAGTTCCTTTTTCAATCTCGCTATTACTAAATGGTAAATAGGTCTTTATAACCTCTTCAAACTCATCTTTTGGAACTTCATATTCTGCTCCACCATAATTTGCTTCATATGGAACTTGCTTTCCATATTTCATATAATACATTTTTTCATAAAGATCATAAAAATCAAGTTCCGTATAATTCTGGTTATCCCAATTTGTAATCAACAGATTATTAAGTGCATACCCCAACGGCATAACATATTTTCGATTCAATTCTCGGCATGTTTTATCTAATGGCTGCACTCTGAATCCAGTTTCACCCGGTGCTCCATCAAATCCCGGTGGGTGATATTCCTCCAGAAACAAGTATCCTTTTTCTGTATATTTCCACTCATATGCTTCATATTCATCATAATAATTAGCCTGTGGGCTATTATCCTTCCATTTAACCTGACATAATCGAACATTTATCTTTCCATTCATTGACTCTAAATGATATTGTATAATTTCCCCTTCATCAAATACAACAACAATATCTACTGCTGCCTGTTC
>NZ_JAQESL010000051.1:0-259 GCF_027697525.1 Coprococcus sp. AM97-35
CTTGCATACTCCACAGCACGTTTGGCCACTTCCCAGGTCATAGCTTTTGGCGAAAAATTCCGGTATCCTTCATTATGTTCATTATAAATACAATACCGGCATCTCATATTACACTGTTCTGTCAGCTCCAGGATAACCTGCTGCAGATCATACCGTAGCAAATCCCTTAATGTTTCGTCTGTTTCCTTTACAAACTTTAAATCCGGTGAAATCTGCAGGATATGCTCTGTTTCTATCATCTCCCAGATATTTCTGTATG
>NZ_JAQESL010000051.1:269-5349 GCF_027697525.1 Coprococcus sp. AM97-35
GTTTCTGGTAGTGAAAACAGTCCCCAGACTGTATCCTCTCTCTACATCAATGGTCCCTTTGATCTTTTTCAGGTGTTCGTTCATTTTTCTTCTCCTTTCAAAAACATTTTCTATCATATGTCTATCCACTTCATACCTTTTTCTGTTGTTCTTTGTAATACATAGTTTAAATTGTTTTTTTATGATTTCTTTGTTTTTATTGTATGTTTTTTGTGTAGATAGCATCTCCTACATTTATTCAAAAAAAGAACATCCGCCTGTAATCACAACAAACGGATGTTTTTCTAGTCTTTACATATTATTTTCACTTCTATACCTTGATCAGTATTTTTTAATTCACACTCATAGTGATGTAACTCTACAATCATTTTTACAATATAGAGACCTAAACCACTTCCTCCAGCCTTTCTATTTCTAGATTTTTCTCGTCTATAAAATGCATCAAATAATTTTGGAATTTCCTGTTCCGAAATATGCTCAGCATTATTCTCAACGGAAAATATTACATCTCCTCCTTTTTTATACACCTTACACCAAATATTTCCATTATCCGGCGTATACTTTACCGCATTGCTAATTAAATTGCCAATTACTTTCTGAAAAAGAACTCTGTCCGCATGAATATCTGTGTGCTCTTCTATTTCTATGTGGAAAGTCACCCCTCTATCTGTCGCAACATCTTCCCATTCTTGTATACAATTTCTTACAATGTTATCCAAGGATACATTAGAAAAATTGACTAAGAATCCAGCTGACTTTATACGCGAAACATCAAGTATCTCCTGAATCAGTCCTTCCATTGCAAAGACTACTTCGTATGATCTTTTCAGATATTTATCCCTATCTTTATATCCACCAATTCCTGAAATCATCCCTTGAATTTGCCCTTTTAATATAGTAACTGGGGTTTTCAATTCATGCGAAACTGCTGCAAAAAATGACAATTGCTTCTGTTCCATTTCCTGCTCTCTTTGGATTTCATCTTGCAATATTTTATTTTTTTCTTTTAACTCTTGTAATGTCTCTTCCAAATGTTCCGCCAATCGATTCAAATTTTCTCCCAAAATACCAATCTCATCGCTTCGTGTTTCGGGATACGGTCTACGAAAATCTAATTTCACCATTCTTTTAGATGCTTCATTCACCTTTAAAATTGGTCGAGTGATATATTGAGCGAAAAAAATAGCAATTAAAATAGATACAGCAAAAGTAATTACTCCGAGAACTGGCAAAATTCGGTTTAACACTTTTAACCCTATATTTACAGACTCTTTCGTTCCAAATATCTGAAGTTTATAAATCGTGCCTTCATTAGATTTCACGATATAATTTTTTGTAATGCCCTTGCTATTTTGTGCTTTTGAACTATCTGCATCTGGAGCTAAAAAATAAGATATCTCTCCATAATTTCCTATCTCCTCTCCTTCTTGATTTTTCACAATGATAGAGACTCCATACTCTATCGCAAACCGTTCCAATATCTTCTGAGTTTCATCATTAGTCATATCCTTTATTTGTGAAATCGTAGTGTCTAATTCTTTCTCAAGACTTTTATTTAATTCTGTTAAATAAAAGTTCGACATGCCAAATGTGACCATTCCGTAGATTGCCGCACTCAATGTCAATAATAGCATTATAGTTACTAAAAATACCTTGACAGTTAAGTGTTCTTTAATGTACTTTCTCAAGGCGATATCCCACTCCTCTTACTGTTTCAATATAATTTCCCAGACTGCCTAATTTCTTTCTTAAATTTTTAATATGATTATCTACAGCACGTTCATCACCATAAAATTCATATTTCCACAATCGATTCAGGAAGCTCTCTCTTGAGATCACAGCTCCAGGATGCTCCATTAGCTCCTTTAATATTTCATACTCCTTTTGTGTCAGATCAATACTTTCTCCATTTATAATTACCCGATAATTACCAATAATAAGACAGATTTCACGATACCACATCTGATTATTTTCTGTTTCCTCTTTTTTATTATATCTTCTAAATACAGCTTCTATTTTTTTAATCATCAGCGGTAACGAAATTGGCTTTGGAATATAATCATCTATTTGTAATTCAAATCCTTTAATCTGATCTGTTTCACTGCTTAATGCACTAATCATAATAATTGGCACATTTGAACTTTGCCTGATGATTTCACAAACGGCATATCCGTCCATCTTAGGCAACATAATATCCAAAAGTACCATATCCGGATGTTCTTTATTGAAAATCGCCACCCCCTCTACACCATCATCAGCAACACATACTTGATAGTTTTGGTCTTCCAAAAAAAATTGTATCATTTCTTGTATATCTAAATCATCTTCCACAATCAAAATTTTCTGCATACTGTCATCTCCTAAATAATTTCATTTTATCATCTTATTTTGTAATTTGTGTGTAGTTTCAATAATATTTAGAATAACAAGAACTTATTTTTTCTGTCAATACACTATTATATTTCATCTGTACATCCTTTTCATTTTTTCCATTCTATATAGAACATATTAAATACATAGAATAGAATCTTTTATTATAGCATTTACAAAGCCTATGGATCCAATATCTGATTATTCCGCCACCCCGTAATATTCTCAATATCAATTCAAGGCGTTTCACCGGCTTTCTTGTACAGTACATTACTCTTACTTAAAATCTGTAAGCGCTTAAATTTCAGCCGTTGATAGAAAAATATCCGGCTACTTTTCAGTAAACGGAATACCTTGACAATTCACATATGATTTATTATTGATTTGAGTTTTCTGCTCGACGCTCTATCTCAGCTTTTACCTTTTCATTCCATGGAGCAAGTTGATCTAATTCATTGTCACTCATACTATCATCTGGCAGCTTTTCCAGAAGATAGGTTAAATAGTGATAGACATTTACTCCATTTGCCGTGGCCATCTCTACCGTCGTATTGCACTGTTGGCTGGAGAGCCCCTTCTCTGGCATAAGGTGTTTGCTCCCATGCCCGGTGGAAACGTTTCCCGACGGAAGCAACCTGCAGTACTTTTGCTGGATCGGATGCAGGAAAGAACCATTCCGATTTTATTTTATATTTAACTGTCATGATCTTTAGATACTCACAGCATAACTGTCGCAGATCGTCCGGCAGATAGACAAGACGGTCATTGCTGCCTTTTGACTGATAGATTTTTAGTACACCATTTTCCAGGTCGACCGTGTCCAGTCGCAGTTTTCTGGCTTCTGATACCCTGAGTCCACAGCAGAAAAGCATGCGAAACAGGATCCTGTATTCCAGAGCCAGCCTATGAAAGACCTCGGCATTTATGGTTGGCTGGTAACTGTCAATCTCCAGAAACAAGGACTGTATTTCTTCAATGCTTAAAACATATGCGCTACGGTTGCTTTTACGGGTGAAGTTTCTCGGGACATAGCACTTAATTCCATATGCCTGCATGTACAGACTTAACTGTCGGAGAACGGAGATCCTTCCTGCAAGAGTAACTTTTGTTTCTGTTTTACGCAGAGTCCCCCATTTTCCCGCCAGTTCCTGAGTTATCACAGGAGTTTCAACCTGTTCCTGATTACAGAATTCATCAAATTTGTGAAGAATCCATTCTGCATGCTCATACTGGAAGCCTGCGTTTCTTTTTTCTGTGATCATGCTTTCGATAAATGGTGCAAAACAGCTGGTGAAACTATAGTGTCCTGACATCATACAGCCCCTCCTTCCAGAAGAAAGGCGATAAGGAACGTTCCGTATCCATTACAGATGCAACAGTATCTCATTTAAAAAAGTATTTAAGACAGTTTCATCCGGAAATGCTTCCTGATCAGCCCTTATTCTATACGAAAATCAAAGGAAGTATTGCTCCGATGTCCCCTGGAAATGTCTCAAGAATCATCAATAAGTATGCGGATGCGATCAGACCAGAACACCCAAATCTCCCGAAACATCTGCATTGCCATATGTTCCGGCGTACCAGGGCAACTGGTTTATACCGAAACGGGGTTGAACTGGAGATGATATCTGTAATTCTTGGACATTCATCTACTGAAACAACCAGGATTTATGCGACTCCATCCATTGAAATGCTTGGAGAAGCAATGAATACTGCTAATTCTACAATTCCAGACGAGACTCCGGAATGGGAAGAAAATGAGGATGAACTTGCTCGCATCTGTGGGCTGAGATAACTTTTTTATCCTCATCTTTTGTTATAAGAATGCCTAAAATAAAGCTTTTGGTAAAAAGATGAGGATAAAAATTTCATGTTTATAAGCCTGTTACGATATAGATTTCATCGGCGGCTGTGATATCCCCTAACATTCCAACTCCTTCACAATGCGAAGCGTTTGAGCCAGAAGCTGAGGATCTGTTCCATTTGGTATTGTTAGATGAAAACTTCCTACAGACAGCTTCATTGGCTCTGCTACGGAAAGGTTATTTCTTTCCGTAGCTACCGGAATCACATTTAATGGCTGTTCATATGGGAGCGGGTCAGTATCATGAAAATCCACTCTGACAACTTCCTGGCTTTCCGGTGCACGATAGCTGCGTGCGGTTGACGCTGGCAAATCCACACAACCTTTCTGACGCAGCCTTTTTACCCAGTTGTAAAAAGTTCCCGGTTTAATGTCGTGTTCCACACACCATTGATGATCTGTCAATCCACTTTGACGGCATTCCATGATGAGACGGTATTGTTCTTCGGCAGGTATTCTTTTGCTTCTCATAAGCACACCTCCATAAATCGGATAGAGTAAAATGCTCGCATCTATCATTTCTAGCAAGAGAAGATGAAGTGAAATGCTTGCATTTTCTAATGATTATTATGGATTCATTTTTAGGGCAACACAATCCGTCGAATTATTTTGCGCTTACAACTGAACCAATGCCACTAACGCTGAAAATGACATTGTTGATTTCTTCCCATAAGTTCTCAAAGTCCTCCCTTCCATTCTTCAATACTTGCTGTTGTTCTTCCAATAAGTATTATTTAGAGAACTCTTTCACGTTAAATTTACCTAAACATGTAAAGAACCAATTAGGCGCCTACTATTTATTTACTACTTTTTGTTGTATTTTCGTAAACGCAAAATAGCGAGTAC
>NZ_JAQESL010000052.1:0-302 GCF_027697525.1 Coprococcus sp. AM97-35
TATTAAAAGAATTTGGCATTGAACAGAACTAAATAATACCCAAAATCCCCGTGGCTGATCACCAGCGAAGATGCAACATATCTCCCCTCATCAGCCACGGGATTTTTCTTTAAATCATATCGGGAAAATTTTATCCTTTTTTAATTGCTTCTTCCAAAAGAAATCTGTACCATTAGTAACAAGCACAGGTAGAAAATCAAATCATATATCATATATGAATTCTTTGATTGTAGAAAAATATTATATCTACACGAAACATGAGATATGGCGAATTTACTTATGAACTGTTTTCTATTATAATG
>NZ_JAQESL010000052.1:312-5071 GCF_027697525.1 Coprococcus sp. AM97-35
TAGCGGAACCATGAATCTGTATGAACATCAAAGCACTTTTAACCCAAACATGCCGCTTCGCGGAGTCTTTTATTTCTCCCGGTTATATGAAGGGTATGTTGCAGATAATAATCTGATGATCTACCATGAAAAAAGAGTCCGGCTTCCAAAGCCGAAATATATTGTCTTTTACAATGGTACAAAAAACCAGCCAGATTCCATGGAGTTAAAGCTTTCAGACTGCTTTGAAAATACAGATAACGAAGCACCTTGCCTGGAATGCACCGCAACCATGTTGAACATCAACTATGGTCACAATCAGGAGCTGATGAAGCACTGCAGAAGGCTTAAAGAATATTCCATATTCGTCCAATGTGTCAGGGAATATATACAATCGGAACCTTCTGTGGAAGATGCATTAGAAAAGGCAATTGATACCTGTATTAATCAGGACGTGTTGGCAGATTTTCTCAAGAAACATCGAGCGGAGGTGACGAATATGATCCTGACGACATATGACAAAGACTTATATGAGAAAACCTTGAAGGAAGATGCCAGAGAAGAAGGTAGGGAAGAAGGGCTTATGGAAGGACGTGCTGAATTAAATGAATTTAAACTACTAAACAAATATCTCCTAAAAGCCAAACGCTACAGCGACCTCGAACGCGCTACCGAAGATATCGAATATCAAAAGAAACTATTAAAAGAATTTGGCATTGAATTGAATGGAACTAAGTAATTTATCTACGTTCTGCCAAACGGAGGTGACAAATATGATCCTGACGACATATGATAAAGACTTGTATGAAAAGACTTTGAAAGAAGACGCAAGAGAGGAAGGTTTTAAAGAAGGCTTTAAAAAAGGCTTAGATGAAGCACGTGCTTTAAACAAATGTCTCCTGAAAGCCAAACGCTACAACGACCTTGAACGTGTTGCCAAAGACATCGAATACCAAAAGAAACTATTAAAAGAATTTGGCATTGAATAAAAACTAAATAACCCTTACCCCTATCCCGTGACTGATCACCGTCTAAGATGCAGTGCATCTCCCCAATATCAGTCACGGGATCTTTTTGTCCGGAAAATCCCTCTCCCTCACCGCTATAACCAGATTGCTCCTTTTCTATGCGCTCCCCACAATCTATACTTTTTGCACTTCCATCACATTATTTCCCACTTTTACTTCTATTCTAATATCCCAATACATATAGTAGAGTCAGACACAAATATTACGCACTCCTACAAATCATGATGTTGGGGTAAAAGGTATTTTGCCCCCTTTGATACCAGATTGCTACGTGCTTTGCACTCTCGCAATACTCAAAAGCATTCGTAGTCCGCTCATTTTTCTGTGAAAGATGGCTACTTACTCATGTTTTTGGCGGATCAAGAGGTCAAAAATCCTCTTGCAAGCAAGCTTGCATCGGCTTTCTGACATTTTGACCCTGATATCAAATCATTATATTATTACAAAAACATGACTATTTCTTGTTATAACTTAAAAAAGTTAATATTTTTCGTTATTGGTAATGATTCACGTAATGCTTTGTCAGATACAATACCTATATAAGATAAAAAAGTCTAAATAATTAGGAAGGGCAGATGAAAACTGACATGAATAAAAAGCAAAAAAATACAAGAACTTTTTTAATAAAAATCATGGATCAGCAGAACGGTACCTGGCAGGGCAGCGTTACTTGGGTGGAAGAGCAGCGAGAGCAGCATTTCCGCAGTGCCCTTGAATTATTGAAGCTGATAGACGGAGCACTTGATAACAATTATGAAGTCAGAATAGAGGAATAGAAGGAGGACGCCATGAAAAGTAATACAAAGAAACGTTTAATAGCATTCATGCTTTGCATGGTATTAGTGCTTAGCAGTACGATATCAGCATTTGCTGATGATTTGGATACGCAAGCCCAGGATCAGACCACTACAATGGCTGAACCTACAACAGAAACACAGGAAACTGCGGAAAATAAAGCACAGACCGAACATCCTGCAGCCGAAACTCCTGCACAGAATACAGAAGAAGCCGCACCTCAGACAAATGATAACCAGTCTGAAGTAGCTGAGCAGCCAACTGTCTCTTCCGAAGAAAACAACGCATCGAACGAAACAGTTGAATGCGAAGCAACTCAGTTAAAACAGGAAGTTGATAATGGAAATGATACAAAAACTACTGTAGTTGCTGATATTCCAGCCGGTGCATTTCACGCACATGCTTCTGAAATCACAATGGAAGTAAAGAGATTATCTACAGAAGATGTAGATGATGCAGTAATCGTTAAGTTAATCAAAAACGCATTAACAACCAATACTTCTCTTAGCAACTATGTATTATATGATGTGGTTTTCAAAGTAAATGGCGTTGAAACAGAACCTTTGAAAGCTATCGATGTAAACTTCAAAGGCAGCGGACTGAAAGTGAAAGATACAAAAAAAGCAACTGCTTTCTATTTCGCTCCTGCAAAATCAGAAGATGGGATTGAAGAAGATCTTCTGGTAGAACTTCCACAGAGAGAAGACAAGATCAAAGAACTCCTCGATGCCGGAACAGATAAAACCAGGGAACAGATTGAAGACGAATTCGATTTTTCAGAACTCAGTGTAAAAGACGAAGTTGCTGATGAACTGAAAATGGAAGTTCGTAAGAATCAGGTTTATGGATGTTATGTTGTAGAAGATAAAGTAACTCAGCCCGAATCCAATGATGTAGTAAATGAAGCAAATGATACATTAAATTCAGCAGTAATGGCTGCTTCTGATACTGTAACACTTGAACAGTCTTACGGTAAATTGGTTGCTACCTATACCGGTAACTCTACAAATATTAAATATGTATGGTATAGAAAAATCAACACTGGTGACTATCAGCTTCAAAAGCCAAAAGAATATACCGGAACTAATGGTGTAAGTCTTGGATCTGATATCAAGGATAACGAACTTTATATTGCCCTTAATGGTGGCGCACTCGGCACACAAGGTGATGGTTCTAATAACCCATCAGTTTCCTACTATGTAGCAGCATATAAAGCTGGTGATGTAAAGACAGATGGCTCACCAAAAGATGGAAAAGCACCTTTAGCAACAAGTCCTCAAAAGGAAGTAACCGAATATTATCAATTGCAAAACGGTAGTTTCGAGACACCGAAAGTTACTGATTACCATATCAATACAAACAACTGGCAATTTTCCAATGAAAATTACAAGAGACAGGGTGGCGTATGGCAGACAACCGGAACTGCCACTGCAAATACTCTTTACTCTGATTCAGAAGGTGCTGATATCGAAATTGTAACAACAAAAACAAAAAACTCTACTGGTCAATTAACAAACAGCAGTTTATCAGGCTATAGTTGGCACGGAGCAACAACTGCAGTAGATGGTACTCAGTTTGCCGAACTTAACTGTCAGGCTGAAGGTTCTCTTTATCAGGATGTACTTACTACTCCTGGCGAGACATTAAATTATCAGTTCTCACACAGGGCAAGAGGAAATTCCTCTTCTGAAACTGAAAATGATACCATGTCTGTTGTTATAATGCCAACACAAACAGCGATTGATAACGGAGTCACAACACAGGCAAAAGTAAATGAAGTAATTGCGAATCCTACTGCTTATCCTGGAACAATGGTTAGAACAGTTACCAGTGATGATCTTTCATGGCATACGTATACTGGTAGTTATTCCGTAACAACCCAAGGACAATATTCTACAAGATTTTTCTTTGTAGCAGGAAATACCGCATCTAACGATCCTACTGTAGGAAACTTTCTTGATAATGTATTCTTTACCAGAGATAAATTAACCCCGGTACAAGGAACTGCAAATGTTACTTTAACAAAAACCATTTCCGGATTGGAATATGCAACAGCATACAATCTTGCAAAAACATTAAAATTCACAATTGGGAAAAAAACAATTTCCGGCACTGATTTAAACTGGGTATGGAGTAATGATGGTAAGACATACACGGGATCGATTGTATTGTCATTAAAAGAACTTGAATGTGGTACTAATCTGAAAGTAGAAGAAACATCAACTGGTTCTCTGGATGTAACTGGATACACCAGATCAAGTTCTGTTCAGATTGATAATGGCAGTACAACTTCCTCAACATCTGGAACTCTTTCAATTAGCACAGGTGAAACCAAAACAGTTGCATTTACCAACGCTTATGTAGCTAATGGTGGTTCCGGAGACGAACCTGAAAGTACTCTTTCACATGAAAAGTATATCAAGAGAAATGATGATGGCACATATAATATTACCTTAAATGCTTCTGGTACTGTTGGCACAAAAACGAACAAGAAAAATGTTGATATTGTACTTATTGTTGATACATCTGGAAGTATGGATGATTCAGATAGTAACAGCGGTGTTGCTAAATTAGTTTCTACACGAAATGCAATCAAAGCATTAATCGATGCATTTAATACCAAAAGCGATACCGTTGACACCAGATACAAATTGGTAACATTTAATACTTCTGCTACAACAAATACGCGTAGTTGGACAGATGGTAATACTCTTTATAATACCTACATAAAGAAGCTTACAGCTGGCGGTGGAACCAATTATGATAAGGGTTTATCCTATGGTGGTACAGCTATTACAGACGGTAGTAGAACAGATGCCGAAAAAATAGTAATCTTCCTTACAGACGGTCAACCAACATATTATGGAGATAGCCCTTCAAACTGTGGAATTCACACAAGTAAAGCAACGTTAAATGCCGCCAAAAATTCAGCAAAAACTTTATATCTGATTTTTGAT
>NZ_JAQESL010000053.1:0-4882 GCF_027697525.1 Coprococcus sp. AM97-35
GCGTACTGTGCAATCCAGAGTCCGTAATTGCCAATATTAGAAAATTTATAGGCTACAGACTGTGAACAGTACAAAAGCGGACGTACACCTGTTTTCTGGTACACATAGTCAAGCCACGATTTACACCATGCAAAGTCAGAGCTACCGAACGCCGGGTTATTCTTCCCCTCCCAGTCAAGGCAGAGAATTGCTTCACCCAAGCGACCGCCAACCTTGTTCAGAAAGTAATCCGCTTCTGCCTGAACGTTGCCACCGTTTGCATAATGGTAAATACCAAGGCACTTTCCAGCATGTCTCGCCTGTGCATAAGCTCTGGCGAAGTCTGTATTTGTGTAGCCTGTTCCCTCCGTTGCCTTAATAATTACAAAATCGTATGGAACCACATTGAGGTCGATTCCACTCTGGTAACTTGCAATATCAATTCCATTCATTGCCATAATACATTCTCCTTCCAAATAAAAAGAGGACGATTATTCGCCCTCTGTTCTTGCTTCTGTATTTAATTCATAGTTACTTTTTTCTTCCGGAAGCTCTTCTGTCATATCTTCCAAAAACTTCTGGATCCATTTCTTCACGCCTGACGGAACCGGCAGACCACATAATGTCATATTCTTCAAAATGCTCACCAACTCATACAAAATAAATAGCAGGCAGAAAAGCTCACAGATTCCAAGCTTGCTGATGCCGAGAACCTTAATGTATGTTTCCGGAACCATAAACAGCACATTTATATGCATGATCACATCCGTAGCCATTAAAAGGCATACCGAGAAGAGCATAGCCGCCTTACGAATTGCTCCATCGATGCCGACGCAGCTATTAAATTTATGCTCCTTGATTGCCCGGAGAACACCCAGAAGCGTGTCCAGCGTCACCGCAATCAGCAGAACCCGAATGAATGAGTTACTTGATAATAAAAACAAAATCTTTTCCATCATATTAATCGTCCTTTCTTAATTTTGCGTACAAAAATAAGACCTCTCGGTCTTGCACGTATTTCCATATAATCACCTCGATTTTTGCATAGAAAAAAGAACGGCAATTCCGTTCTTAATTTTCCGAATGTATATAAGTGTTTATATCTTTCATAAGTTCTTCTGCAATATGTTCTTTTACCTTTTCTCCTTGTTCTTTTGACATCGATTCTGAAATTTTTAATGCTATAGAAACATTTTGAGACAACACTAATTTATTATGATAATCACTCATACTAGCTACCGTTTTATTATATAAATAAAAAAATACTGCTGCAATAAATTCCGTGACTACTCCTGATGCCGTTGTGACATATGCAGGCGTAGTTTTTCCAAAAAACATAGCTACAATACCAATTGCCACGATAATCGCTCCTACTATAGCAACATACACAGTTACAAAGAAACCTTTTTGTGCTTGTTGTCTCGTTTGTAAATAATACTCGTCCAAATATTTATAACTAATCTTTATTAGATTCTGATAAATATCTTCATCCACATTTTTCTTCGCATCTTCAATTCCTAAACCAATAAGTTTCGACTTAAACATTTCTATTTTACATTCATCTAAATATTGTAACATTAAAATTGAAATTACTCCCAAAAACAAAGCAACTAATAAAGCTATTACAATATTTCCAATTGTTATCTCTCTTTGTGATTTCCAATAGCTTGATGTATACCAGTAGTAAAAACACATAGGGCAAAATCCAAGGGCAAACACAACTAAAAATACCAATATTTTCCTTGTTTTATTTTTTTCTTTATTTTCAGCAGCATTTAATAAAGATTTAAGTTCGTTTTCTTTTAATTCACTATATGACATATTTCTCTCCTTCCATCGTCATTATACAACAGAAGGAACGGTCTGCCAAGAATTATGCTCGCTTTTCTGTGTCCGGATACTCCTCTTTATACAGCATCTCATACTCTTCCGCAAAATTTTTTCCTTTCTTCACATATTCAATACTATATCCTTTTACTTTTTCCTGGTACTTCTCCGGAATTGCGTCAAATGTAAGCATTTCTGCAATTGTTTAATCTGTTAATGCCCCACTTTAGCGAATTTCTTCATTGCCAATATCCATCAGATCATTATACTGTTCCTCAGTAATCCTGCCCGTGGCGAAGAAAATGTCAATCTTATTCTTCAGATCTTCTGTCAGACCGTTTCTTTCCTTTAATTTTTTCAGTGTCTTGTATAACATAATCATACCTCCAATTCTGCAAGTGCTACTGCGTACTCACTGTTAACATAGGCTTCTGCTGATTGTATATCCATGTCATAGATATAATCACGATTGTCGTTGAGTTGCTGTTTTACATAGTTCCATCCATTAGCCATGCTAATCGGGTAGTTAAATACTGTATATCCGTCTAACTGGTCTGAATTGACGCTGATGTTTGTTACTGGATAATAGGTTACAAGTTCTTTTAATGCCTGTGTCTGTTCTGGTGTGAGGTCGGTTTCTTGTTGCTCTAATAATTGATAAATCACATCAAAATCAATACTCAGCTCCTTTAATTCTTGCGCGGTATATAATTCATTATTTGGTTTTTTTATATTTTTTATATATAGTGATGTGCCTGATACACATGTTGTCCAATTGCTCCATTTAAATGTTGAAAATATGCACTCTTTACCACCATCTTTACCCGCAGGAGTATCAAGTCTGATAGCTAATCGATATTCTTCATTAATCTCCCCGTTTTTTGTATTAAGTGCTTCACTTCCACACATTCTAACTACTTTTCCACGTTCCACATCCACATAATCCGCAACATACTGCTGACCATCAATCGTTACATTGCCGCCAGATGCTACTGGGATGGCGTTGAGTGTGTAGGGGAGCTGGACGAATTGCTCGGTGTATGGCTCATAAGAGGTAGCGGTTGTGCCAAGTTCTAGCTGAACTTGCAAGCAACCCGTGGCGTTAGCGTCTTCCGGCACAAAGTAGCACCCAACAATGGTGTTGGCATCAACCGAAAAGGTTTTGCTCAGTCTACCGGGTACAACAGTTGCAAGAGTTTTCCAATCGGCATTAACCGCAGATATAGTAACATTTTGAACGTTCTCAAAAGATACTAGTGTTATAGTGTATGTGCCAGGAGATAAAAGGTAGTGTGCGGTCATAGGGTCAATTATCCGAAGATTTACCATACCAATCGGTTTTAGCGCATCAAAAGCCCATCTATTGTATTGTGCATCGTATCGTAGTGCCGTTATATTTTGACCGCAGTTTGTAGGAAGCAGATTCTTCCCCATCACCTTAACTGCGACGCTTCCACTATCTCCAACACTCTTAATCTCTTGCGGATAATCCGGTGATGGGGATGGTTTGCCGCCAACATAAGGCTCATATATTGGTTCATTTCCAATACCTAAGCATATTTTAGATAAATCAAAATCTCCATCAATAAGAATCTGTACATATTTCGCATCAATTGTTAAATCCCTCATCAATGAAGTAGTACCGGAATCAATTCCAAGCCATGTATCTTCTGTTTTATCTTCGTTGAAGAATCTAAAATTACCGCCAATAGCAGGAGTTCCATCTGTAGCCCAAAATACAAACGAACCTTTTGGAATAGAAACTTCTATATATTCTGCAAAGTTAGTATCTGGCGGTAATAAATTTATACCTTTATACTGCTTCTGCTCACTCCGTCCATACAGCATCATATCCATGATTTTCCCATTGTCAGAATCGGCAAGATGAGTTTCGCCCTGATTCGATGCATAGAACTTTGTAATTTTGTTGGATAAATCTTCCTTTAGCGAACCAATATCCTCTTTATTGGTCGCAATCTGCTCCCGATCGGCTGTGAACTCTTCCGCCACTGCCTGCATCTTACCCAGCTGTTCACTTCCAGCTGCCTGAATATCTTGGACTGCTTTCTCGCCAGATGCTGTAAGGTCTGTCTTGAGCTGTGTCCCAGTTTCAATATTCTCACCAAGAGAAGTGTCCAATACACCCGCTTGCTTCACAGTCGCACTCAGAGTTTCCTGAACCGTTCCTGCCGTCTCTGTAGACTCATCTAATGCAGTCTTGGCAGTTCCTGCTTCCCGGATGGACGTATCCAACTCTGTCTTTGCAGTTCCCGCCAGCTCCACCGACTTGTCCAGTGCTGTCTTAGAAGTACCGGCTGTCTCAATAGAATGTTCAAGTTCTTTCTCGGAAACACCAGCATTTATAATGGTCTGTTCAAGTTCTCCCTTGGACTCTGCTGTCTGATTTTTAATCCGTTGGATCTCGCCATCAGTGTGAGTAGTAATCTTTCCTACGGAGGTCTCTTCCTGATTCTGGATAGCTTCGATTGCTTCCCGCTCTTTCTCTCCGACTTTCCTAAGAGCATCTTCCTTGGTCTTTTCTGCTGCAACTGCACTCTCCGATGCACTAGCAGCATACTTACCGGCTTCTGTCGCACTTTCCTTTGCATTCTGCTCTGCCATCTTTGCTCGATCAGCAGATGCATTGACCGCTACTACTGTCTCCCTAAAGAGATCCGGATCCGTCTCTGGATCTTCTGCCGGAGAGGTTGGCTTACTACGTACCCTGACCGGGATTGTAATTTCATATTTGGTGTTTCCTGAAGTCTCATCTGTCAGATAGATATAAGCATAGATCCGGTAATTACTTGTCGCACTGTGTGTCAGTAATTCATCCGGAATCTTTACCTCTGTAACTCCGTCTACCGTCGTGCCGACTCTGGATAATGTCTCTCCTAATTTCTCGTCCAGCGAAAACTGCACTTCCACTGCCGGTGGAAGCTCCGGACCTGTGATCCGGAGCACCTGACCGTAATCATACTGCCATACCCCCAGCGTGGATGCGTATCTGGAATCTAATTTTGCAGATACGATATTGTCCATACTACTGCTCCTCTGTTACCAGATCTTCTGCTCC
>NZ_JAQESL010000054.1:0-2874 GCF_027697525.1 Coprococcus sp. AM97-35
ACAATTACACATTTCCCTAATTTATGTGCCGTTTCCTGAAGAAGTTCAGTAACTTCTCTACCAATATCTTCATCAAGATTTCCTGTTGGTTCATCTGCTAATAATACTTTTGCATGGCTTGCTAAAGCTCTCGCAATAGCCACTCTTTGCTGTTGTCCTCCGGAAAGTTGTAAAACTCTTCGATTCCAGTCTTCCTTCGGAATTCCAACTGCAGTTAATAATTCTTCGGGGTTTCCATTACCCCCAAGCATAACATTTTCCTTCGGTGTCAAATAATCAATCAAATTGTAGTTCTGGAATACCAAAGAAACATGTTCTTTTCGATGATGATTTAATCCACCTTTTAAAATATCCTCTCCTTCATATAAAATACTTCCAAATACAGGAACATCCAAACCTGCAAGCAATGACAAAAATGTTGTTTTTCCTGATCCACTTGCTCCTAAAATAGCATATACCTTGCCTTCTTCAAATTCATAACTAATCCCGTTCAAAACATTTTTATTTTTATTTGTTTTATAATGGTAGACTACATTTTTTACTTCTAAAACCACTGTATCGCCTCCTAATCAATTAACAGTTTCAAATCCAATTTCTACTTTATCTAGTAAATTATTTTCTTTAAAAAAAATATTTTTTTGCTTAAAATATCCCCTTATCACTTCCATCTCTAAATTGCGACTAGGCATTTTCCATTCGGAGTTGTTCCGCTTTTCTGCACTTCTAAAAATTATCCATATTCTTCCCTCATAATATTTTAAGCTTATTTCTAAGACGGAAAGTCCCACACATTTCTCAACAAAATAATACAAAGTATTTGTCAAACATAATTTGAGTGCATTTTTATTTGCATATATACAACTATCCATTCCATCATACAAATCCAGTCTGATTCGAATTCCAATTTTTCGTAAATCATCTTCTACAGATTCATATAATTCTAATATTGGTACAACAACTTCTATCTTATTTCCCAAACGATTTTGGTTCTCTATTTGGGAAACACTATTCTTATTATTTCTTTTCATGCTATCCCTCCATCTCTGATAGTGTATCTTTAGGATTTGTCCGTAAAACAGGGATCACTGATATTCCAATTCCAATAAAAAGTATCATAGCACCACTCATAATAAGTATTCCTACATCTGATAACTGTGGGCTAATTTTTACTGCCAATGTAGAAATATTTTTTCCTGCAAATAGTAGATCTTTCAATTTTTCTGCCAAAATATTCCCTATAGCAATAGAAAATACAGAAGAAATTGTAAATACCAAAAAACTTTCTAATAATAACTGTGATAATATTGAACATTTGCTTTTTCCTAAACTGATATAAACTGCTATTTCCTTTTTCCTCACCCTCATCCACATACATAAAAGGAGTGTTATAACAATTGCAGATGTTCCCAGCGTCAAATATAACATCAATTTTACAACTTGCATAACCTGTTCGAGAGGTTGTTTCATTTGTCGGAATAACATATCTGATTTTGTTAATTCAGCTTTCTCTCCCAGTATATTTTGTATTTCTTTTTCTATCTTATCTAGTTCTTCTGGTTTTTTTAAATATACGGAAATACTTTCATATCCTCTTACTTCTTGCAGCTTTACTATGGTTTCTGTTTTCGCATAAATAGTATTTTCAATCCGGTAAACCGCCGCCATTTCTTTCGATTGTTTTCTTTCCAAACCCGACAAATAATATCCTGAGATAACTCCTTCTATTTTTTTTCCATCATCCGTTTCTACAGTGAGCGTGTCTCCAATTTCTAATTTATTAAATTCTGCTAACATTTGATTCACAACAACTTCATTTTTCTCTTTCGGATACTTTCCCTTTACAAGCCGAACTTCAGATTCAGCAAACGCCCCATCTAGTTTTAAATCATCATACCCCACTAATCGAACCTGAAGATTTTCTGTATTAGTATTTTGGTTTTCTGTTACCGCCTGAAAATTTGACGGATATATAGGCAACGTAGTATTTTTATTAATTCTATCTATTCCCTTCAATTCCTGTATTTTATTTATTTCTTCCATTGTAATCGGATTGTTATTTTCCACAATTCCTGCCAATATTTTTGTCTTTGTTTTTTTCTGCAGTTCGCTTTTTGCCTCATTTGAAGCTTTTAAAATAATTCCAGTACTTAAAATCATCGCTTCTGAAATCAAGAGTACTAAAAACAAAATTACTGTTTTTGATTTTTTTCTTATTAAACAACGGACTGCCCTTTTTGCACTTCCCAATTTATCTCCTCCCACTATTTTTGAAAATGATTTATAATGACACGTGTAGCTAAAAACGTTCCATCTTCTTGATATTCCCCATACAGAAAGACTGATGATGATTTTTTTACATCCTCTCTTGTGCCATCTGTTAAAGTTATATTCGTAATTGTAGAGTTTGCGATTTGAAATTGCGTATTGTCAGCATATTTTACGAAAACTCTTTCTACACCTTCTGTATTATCTCCACCTGCTGGTGTGGTCAGGGTGTCTTCTGTACTCTTTCCTTTCCCAAGTGTACATCCTGTTTCTGTAAAATCAATTACGGTTCCTACTAAATTAGCATTATTTAAAACACTTTCCCCTTCGCTCTTCTCCTTATTGTTTTCAGTTTGATTGTCACTATTTGTTGAATTCTCTGTAGCAGGTGAGGCCGGTTTATTCATATTTTCATTCCCACATCCCACCAATGTTCCCAATATACAAGCTGACAACATTATCATTGTAATTTTTTTCTTCATAAATTATATCCTCCAATATTTTGATACTTTTATTATAAAAATCTCTTTTATGTTTATCACGTTTTTTATGTGTAATTTATGTGTAGAATTTAAAAAAGCGTTGTAAAGCTCCACAAATTATTGATTT
>NZ_JAQESL010000054.1:2884-3823 GCF_027697525.1 Coprococcus sp. AM97-35
CAACGCATCGCATAAATAATTGGATATCCTAGTTCTAATTCTGTCTAAACACTATCTTTACTTAAAGGAATTTCACTTCCTTGTATTCCAAAATATTAAGCAACTTTATAGAATATTCTGTTGATAATCTTCTATTCTCATCAGTACACTCTGTAAATAATTGAATATAAAATAAAGTATTAACCAAAATAAAACCAGTATGATATTTCCTAAAACAATACTCACCATCATTGTTTTAATAAAATTGCACTTCGAATTATCGCATAACAACCGAACTAATCTGCTTATTATCAAAAAACTCTTCGCTCTTTTTGATTAAGTTCTTTAATCTTTTCATAAACTTTCACTCCACTTACTTTTATAAAAGGAGACCGTACCCATTTGACAGTCCCCATTTTTTCTTATAACATAATATTAACTCTGTACACCTATCTATTTTTATAGAATTGTTTAGATATTGAATAGAGTTATTTTCTCAGACTAAGAATTTTTTTGATATGTTCTTATTCTGTTTTGGCAAGATTTGCATTTGCATTTCTTGTTGTTACTCCATTGTTTCCACAGTATCCTACACAATATGCTGGTCCAGCATAATAGGACTGCTTTACTGCTACACTTATACTGCAGATACATCCACCTTTACTTCCTTCAAAGTCTGATCCTGTTTTTAACTTTCCTGCTACGATTTTTCTCATATTTAACGCCTCCTTCCTATTAGTTTTTATTTTAAATTATGTACGATAATTTAAAATCTTTAGTCAATAATACAGTACTGCTCACTTCTTTTTTCTTATTTTTACAATGTTGTAATAAGAAATTTCTTTTCTTCTAGGCGTATACTATATTTAATAAATATATCTATACATCATTTGTATACAATATCTATCAGCTCATTTCAGATAAAATCTCCTTCGGCTTTTTCCTCATAATCATAGTCCC
>NZ_JAQESL010000055.1:0-3577 GCF_027697525.1 Coprococcus sp. AM97-35
AATCAATCACTCCTTTCTGGGTACGAAAAAAGCAGTCAATCCAAAGACTAACTGCTATAAAAAGTTATTTTCACAAATCAAACACAATGCAAATATTAAGCATTTCATTATTATACTCGGCTGAAATTGTACCATTCATCTTTTCAACTAATGCTTTTGAAATAGACAATCCCAGTCCAGTTGAATTTCTAGCATTATTAACTGTATAAAATCGGTCAAATAATTTTCCAACTTCTATTTCAGTCAAATTTGAAGCATGGTTTATAAAATGAATTTCTCCATTTTCAAATAATGTAACTTCTAAATCACCATTACTGTACTTGACCACATTATTCAATAAATTTGCAAATATTCTTGATATTGCAGAACGGTCAAGATTACGAACTATCTTTTTCTGTGGAATGATAATCTTAGGAGAAATTTGCTTTTCTTTTAAAATTGTATAGAATGAAGCGATACTTTCCTCTAATACATTGTTAATAGTAATAGGTTCAATTTTTAAATCTTCTTCTGAAGTTAAAATCACAGAATAACGAAATAATTCTTCTGTTAGTTGTTTTAGCATTTCTGTACGATTTTTTATGACAGCAATATATCTATTCACTTTTTCACTTTTTTCTTCTTGTTCAAGTAAATCCAAATAGCCATATATTGCGGTTAGCGGTGTGCGTAAATCGTGAGAAACATTTGTAACAGCATTTTTTAATTCTATATCGCCTTTTTGAAATTTTCTGCGTTCAGCTCGGAGCTTTCGTAGCTGGATATTTATTTCATTTGCTAAATGACACATATATTTATCGTTGCTTGAAATATCAATCAGAGTATTACTATCGGTTATGAGCTTTTCAGCGAATGAACATTCTATTTCTTTTGCAGATTTTCGTAATAAATGTATCTTGATAAGTAACAAGACAATCACTAAAATCAGTCCACTTATGAAAAGCCATAACCATAGCATAATTTTTCACTCCTTTACTTTAAATCTTTTTTCTTGAAAATCCAAACACCTGCACCAGTTGTAAGTATAACGATTACTAAGGAATATATAGGCAATCGTGTTAAATTAACAACTTGCATTGTTGAACATTGAATTGCTTGACCGCCTGGATTTACATCATAAATGAATTGCACAATTTCTCGTTTTGTTCCGTCTAAATATTTTGGATTTTCCATTTCTTGAGCTGTGTTTTCTCCATTTTCTCCTATCGAATAAGCTGGAATAGTTTTTGGAGCGTCCAACATTCTATTACATATTGCACCAGCAAACAAAAGCCCAAATGAAAATAGAATACAAGCTACTGCAATAATAGCTTTATTTTGAGAGAGCATTGCTACAAGTGTAAAAAGAGAAGCAAATGTAACTGATAAAACCAAGACAGTTACTCCTATCATTACAATCATTTTCATATCAGCAACAAAAAATCCAAGTAAAGGAATTCCAACGCTGAGATACGGAACAAAAAACACAATACACATTGTAATTGCAATAATAGAACAAGTTACCATATTTGATAAATAAATAGTTTCTCTTTTCTGTCCTACGATAATTTTGTTTCTGATTGTCCCGTCATTATGTTCTGTACCGATAAAAAGACTACAAAATACAGCAAGAATAATTCCTATGAACAATGCACACATGAAAAATCCATTGTCAAGATTATTGATATATCCAGACTGTTTCATATCCCTATATCTCAATAGTGGGCTAGCTATTCCAATCACAAACATAAAAGCTAATGAACCCCAAAAACATTTATTTTTCCTTAATCGAAAGAAATTAGCAGATAATAATTTATTCATGTCTTGCACCCCCTACCAAGCTAACAAAATAACTTTCTAAACTTTCATCATGTTCATGTATCGAAATAACTTCACAATCTTTTTTGGATAATTCTGTCGTTAATTTTGAAATATTAACTTTTTCAAAAATATCCGCTTCTGTATTAGAAAGTATTTTATATTCAATGTTCATAGTGTCTAAAACATAAGCAAGGGTTTTTGTGCTTGATACTTTTAAATGAGTACATTTTCGGCATTTACTTTCCAATTCAATAGAGCTAATCTGTTTTATCATTTTACCATTGTCAATAAAGCCATAGTATGTTGCCAGTTTTGATAGCTCGTCTAATATATGACTAGAAATCAAAACGGTAATTCCATGTTCTTGATTGAGCTTCAAGATCAATTCCCTAATTTCTATAATTCCTTGTGGGTCAAGTCCATTGACTGGCTCATCAAGAACGAGAAAATCTGGCGAACCTGCAAGAGCAACCGCAATACCTAGTCTTTGACGCATACCAAGAGAAAAATTTTTTGCTTTTTTATTTCCCGTATTTTCAAGACCAACTAATTTTAATATTTCGGAAATTCCATCATCAGAGGGAATACCTAATACTTTGTATTGCTCCTTTAAATTTTCATACGCTGTTAAATCAACATAAATTGACGGTGTTTCTACGATTGCTCCCATTCTGCGACGAGATTTTGTAATGTCTTTATCTATGTGCTTTTTGCCATAAAGAACATAGTCGCCAGATGTAGGCTCTTGTAAACCACATATCAACCGTATAAGAGTTGTTTTGCCTGCTCCGTTTTTGCCGATAAGACCATAAATCGAACCTTTAGGCACATTCATTGATAAGCCGTTGAGTGCTTTAAAATGCCCGTAGTTCTTACATAAAGAATTTGTTTTAAGAACATATTCCATGATTTTTACCTCCTGTTTTCTGATATAGTTATTCTATCTTGTAAGAGTAAAGAAAACGGTAAAGAAAACAGTAAAGAAACAGTAAAGATTTATTCTGTTCTCATTTTAAATCCAATTCCCCAAACAGCTTCAATATAATCTTTTCCACTTATATCACGAAGTTTTTTTCTTAAATTACTAATGTGCATTTTTAATGAGCTTTCAGTACAGTCTGGTGTGTCCTCACTAATTTTTTCTAAAAGAAATGACTTTACAATAACTTGCTTCGGATTTTGTATTAACAATTTCAAAATAGCATATTCCGTTCTCGTCAGTTTTACTTTTTTGTCCTCTATGAACACTTCATAAGTAAATGTATCCAATGTAATATCTTCAAATTCTAATGTTCTGTTTAATGAGGGTGTTTTAACTCTAAGTGCAACAGTAATTCTTGCCAATAATTCTTTTGTATCAAAAGGCTTAGTAACATAATCAACTGCACCACCAAGTAAAAGAGATACCTTATCTTCAACATCTACTTTTGCACTCATAACAATAATGGGAATATCTGATATTTGTGGTAATAATTCTTCCCCAGACAATCCCGGTAACATTAAGTCTAGCAAAATCAAATCTGGTTTTGTATCTGCTAAAAATAATAATGCTTCTGTACCAGAGTAAGCATGGGAAACCATATATCTTTCATGTACTAAAACTTCGTCCAACATTTTGTTTATATGAATATCATCATCAACAATTAAGATATGCTTCATTTTCATCACTCCATTATATTTGATATGAAATAATTATACCGTTATGCAGTATGCTCTACAATATAATTTTTACTCGGCAATCCTATTTTTTCTGTTGTCCCTGCGGTGTAGGGTTCTG
>NZ_JAQESL010000056.1:0-3125 GCF_027697525.1 Coprococcus sp. AM97-35
AACTGGAAGATTGTAGGATAAATTATATAGCGTGCATTTCCTAAATGAGATTTGCACGCTTCACTTTCTGTACAAACACCATATAACACTTGACAACAGCGTTACTCTGTTATATACTGTTTATACAGAAAGGAGCTGTGAGATGAAAATTATTATAAACCATTCTTCAATGATACCTATTTACGAGCAAATAGTAGAACAAGTTAAAGCTTTAATTCGGAATGGAAAATTAAAAGAAAATGATAATCTTCCGTCTGTTCGTTCTCTTGCAAAAGAATTAAAAATAAGTGCTCTAACTGTGAAAAAAGCATATGATAGCTTGGAAAACGAGGGGTTTACGGTAACAATTCATGGAAAAGGAACATATGTTACTGCTACAAATACAGAGCTTTTATTAGAGGAACAGAAAAAGGAATTAGAAAGTGATTTAGAACGAGTTATTCAAAAAGGCAGATGTTACGGTATCAGTGATGAAGATATAAAAAAACTATTTGAGTTAATTTTGGAGGGTTAGATATGTTAAAAATTGAGCATTTGAAAAAAAGTTATGAAAACTTTTCGCTTGATTGTTCTCTTGAAGTAAAGAAAGGTCATGTAACTGGTTTGATTGGTCAAAATGGTGCAGGAAAAAGCACAACATTTAAAGCTATTTTAGGGCTAATTTCCTTTGATAGTGGAACTATCAATATTCTTGGAAAGTCATTACAAGATTTTACTGCAAAAGACAAGCAAGATTTGGGAGTAGTTCTTTCGGACTCTGGCTTTAGTGGATATTTAACAATCAATGATATTATTCCTATTATTGATAATTTATATCAAAATTTTGATAAATCATTTTTTATAGAACAAGTTAAAAAGTTTCAGCTTCCACGAAATAAAAGAATAAAAGATTTTTCAACTGGTATGAAAGCGAAAGTAAAAGTCTTAGTTGCTGTTTCACACAATGCAAAGTTGTTAATTCTTGATGAACCAACGGCGGGATTAGATGTAATAGCTAGAGATGAATTGTTAGAAATGCTAAGAGATTTTATAGAAAAAGACGAAGAACGCTCTATTTTAATTAGTTCTCACATTTCCAGTGATTTAGAAACTTTATGTGATGACCTTTATATGATACATCAAGGAAAAGTAATTATGCACGAAGATACTGATGTTTTACTAAGCGATTATGCACTACTTAAAGTTGATGAAGAAGAATATTCCAAATTAGATAGACAATATATTTTACGTACAAAAAAAGAAAGCTATGGATATAGTTGTTTAACTAATCAAAAACAATATTATGCTGAAAATTATCCTCAAATGGCGATTGAAAAAGGAAATATAGACGAAGTAATAACAATGATGATTAGAGGTGTTGAATAATGAAAGGTTTATTGATTAAAGATTTTAAATTGCTGAAAGGACAGAAAAACTTCTTTATGACTATTACTGCTATATCTATAATAATGATAATAGTATCTCCGGGGACTTCGTTTCCGATTGGTTTCTTAGGTTTTGTGGGGGCATTATTCTCATTGAGTTCAATTAGCTATGATGAATTTGATAATGGAAATGCTTTTTTATTTTCTTTACCGATAACACGAAAAGATTATGTACTGGAAAAATATATTTTTGGATTGATTTCAGGAATAATGTTTTTGTTGTTGGGAACTGTTATTAGTTTAGTTGTTATTGGTATTACAAAAACAGGCAGTTTTAATGAAATTTTTTTAACAGCAGGTTCTTTATTTCCTACTATTTTATTGATTTTATCAATCATGCTTCCTTTTATCTTGAAATTTGGTGGAGAAAAAGGAAGAATTGCTATCATAGGTGTAATGGGATTTATATTTGTTATAGGACTGCTTCTTATAAAAACTACTGAATATTTAGGAATAGATTTATATGTCTTAATAAATAAATTACCTAAATTTGAACCACTAGTATATATAATATTATTTTTATTGCTTTCAGTTGTTATTTTAGGTATCTCCTATCTTATTAGCTTAACAATACTAAAGAAAAAAGAGTTTTAGAAAAGAGAGGTGTGCTTATGGACTTGACTATTTTGGTAGTAGGATTGATATTGGGCGTTGGTATTCCTTTAAGAAATAAGGCAATCAAAAAGCGTAGAGAAAATATGAAAGAGAAAGGAAATGAGGAAAAATGAAAAAATATGAATATTTAGAAATTGATTATACTGCGAAAGGTGTTGTGTTCCTTTGCACCGATAAACATAAGGAAGTTATAAATAGCTATGCAGAAAATGGGTATCGCTATGTTGGTTTTATACCTACAGAAATTGACGCAAAAGGTTGTATGCGAAAGATTGATTTAATTTTTGAAAAAGAAGATTAACTCATTTTAGGGAGTTGGTTCGAATGATAGGGTTAAAAAAACGAGATATTAAAAAAGCATTAAAGGCTGGTGCAAAGGCTGGCGGTATGTCATTAGCTGATGTACGGGAAAATATTGAAGCAACGATTGATGAAGCTATGAATAGCACCGACCCAGAGGTGCAGGCAAATTTCAAAAAGTATTTTGGGAATAAACGCCCTACACCAGAAGAATATATTTATATCATTACAAAAAAGACAAAGGTAAAATTATAATAAAAGGGTCGTGGAAATGCTTCACAAAATTGTGATCTGCATTATCACGGCTCTTTTACTCTCTGTTTACTTTCAAAACTGTAAGTGTACAAATATATTGCTTGTGATTGAAGATAATGGTTGTGGAATAAAAGCGTCTGATTTATCCCGTGTATTTGAAAAAGGTTTTACGGGTTCAAATAGAAACAAGGCAAATGCAACGGGTATGGGACTGTATCTATCGAAAAAATTATGCGATAGGTTGGGCTTGAAATTGGATATTGCTTCTACGGAAAAAGAATATACAAGACTGACCATTACATTTCCAAAAGGAACAGTTCATAATTTTTCAGAGTAATTTGAAAACCATGCCAACATTGATACGGTGCTTTAAGGGGGCTTGCATTATGGAAAGCTTTAAGTACAATTCTTTGCAATCAAATTCCACCTAATAGCACACTATTAAAAATTGAATATGTTTTAGCTTTAAAGGCTCGTACAGACTATATGTTTTGTGCGGGCTTTTTTCATACCCGAAAAAAATTTAAAAAT
>NZ_JAQESL010000056.1:3135-3509 GCF_027697525.1 Coprococcus sp. AM97-35
GTCCGTCATATTGTAAAGGACTACCAACAAGGATTGAAACGACGAAAAGATAAAGAAATTCCATTCTGTGAACTTCCAGAAATTTTCGTTGAAAATTTTGCTGTGTGGGATGACTACGAAACAGATTATACAATCTTTTCAGTATGTGGCATTGATATTCGTGTCCTTGATGATGAGCTGGCAGAAGCCTTGAAAAAACTTCCAGAAAGAAAGAGAAATACTCTGTTAATGTATTACTTCTTGGAAATGACAGAAAGTGAAATTGCCAACTTACAAAAGATTACGCAAAGCGGTGTATTTAGAAACCGACATCATGCTTTGGAAACTATGAAAAAAATACTAAAGGAGAAGCAGTAAAATGAAGCAAACATTTA
>NZ_JAQESL010000057.1:0-3449 GCF_027697525.1 Coprococcus sp. AM97-35
AGTGGGGATTATCACTCGTATTATTAAACAGAGTATTTAACAGTCCATAATGTGAAAGGTAGGAAATCAACTGAACGCTTTCCTACCTTTTCTGTTATCTTTTCTCACCCTCATACTCAATTTTCAAACCAAAAATATATTGCAGTTTATGAAGCAAAAGAACAAATACAATGCCCATATATTAATTTATAAAATTCTTTTATTAGTAGATATACTCTATTTTATTCTATCTATCAGACTCTCTCTCTTGTAAAAATTAATAATTATATAGGCAAATATCATTTGAACAATAATAAGTATTGAAAAATATACCGTCATTTCTTTAAATGGGAAGTGATATATCACTTTTCCAAAAACACTAAAGGAACTAAATACATTACACAGTATAATCCCAAAAATAGTTCCAAAAATCAAAGAAATTGAAATCGAACCAACGGAATATAAGATTCCCTCTTTTACTACTATAGATGATAATTGTTTATCAGTTAGACCTACACATTGTAGCATTCCATATTCTCGTTTACGTGTTGCCATATTTGAAAACAGCATATTTAGCAAATTAACAATACCAAAAATTCCTACAAATATAACTAAACCATAAACTGGCTTTCTATATGCATCTATCCTTTGTTTATATGGTAAACGCAAAATAGCGAGTACCTGTTCAAAATCATCCGATGTGAGATAATAGACTCATCACTACAAAGTCTAAATAGTTTAGTACTCAACTTTTTAGACTTTATCACAGGAGGTGAGTCATGAAATCTCACACAAGTTTAGTTGCACAGCAAACCCGCCTGAATGAATGGGCTGATTTGATCCGAGACTGTCAAAACCGTCCACAGGGAATGAAAATCGATGAATGGTGTCAGCTGCACGACATTACAAAAGCGAGTTACTACTGGAGACTCCGGAAAGTCCGTGAGGCTTACTTAGAAACTGCGGAGCATACACAAGCCTTTGTAGAAGTTCCTTCCTCTGCACTCCATCCGGTAAATACGACCTCAGAGCATAAAATCGCTGCCATAATCAGAAGTGGAAGCAACCTCACGTTGGAAATCACCGACCAGGCTTCTGCCTCCTTTCTAAGTACACTTTTGGGAGTGATCAGAAATGCTCAATGATGGTACCGGATTCAAAAAAGTGTATCTGGCAACTGGATTTACGGATCTGCGCAGAGGAATTGACGGCTTGGCAAGAATCATACGTTTTCAGTTCCAGCTCGATCCTTATGATAAGAATACATTATTCTTATTTTGCGGTAAGCGTACGGACCGGATAAAAGGACTCATCTGGGAAGGTGATGGATTTCTCCTTCTGTATAAGCGGATTGAAAATGGGAACTTCCGATGGCCTCGTACACAGGAGGAAGCGCTGGAGATCAGTGCAGACCAGTATCGAATGTTGATGCAGGGTCTGGAAATCGTTGCCAGACATCCCATAGAAGAAGTTCCTGATCCTGGATTCTCCTTATGATTTGTGCAAAACATAGAAAATAAAATCACTTTCATCCACACCGGGTTACCCAGTGCAATATAAAATTGAAAGTTATTCACATCCTGAAAGTTTTCTGTGAGTTTCTATGATACTCTGGATTCCAAAACTTTTCAGATTGTGGATAACAGTCATAAATATCTGAAATTCTGGCTTTTATCTTCAGGTATTCATGACTGTTATCCACCGTCAAAGTAACGAAGGTAACAGAATGCAAAAATAGCCAAAAACTGTTGATTCTGCTATAATACCACTTAGGAAAGTGAGGTTTGGTTATGGCAGTCAATTATACGGAGGAACAATTAAATAACGTTGATAAGTCGTTTCTTATCCAGCTTCTTTTACAACAGCAGGAACAGTTGAATGCTTTAACAAAGGAGCTTCACGCATCGAATGAAAAAATGCAGCTTCTGATGGAACAGGTGATCCTTGGTAAGCAGAACCGTTTTGGCAGGTCTTCTGAAAAAATGGAAGATACCAGTCAGATCTGTTTTCGAGAAGTAAACGGAACGATTGTCTTTTTCAATGAAGCAGAAGCAGTCTGTGATCTTAATGCGGCAGAGCCTGAGGATCTGGAACTGAAGTCTCCAAAGCAGCCGAAGCGTAAGGGAAAGAAAGAAGCAGATCTTTCCGGGCTTCCGGTCAGACGGATCGACCATTATCTGTCCGCGGAGGAATTGGAAGCGGAATTCGGTGTCAGGGGTTGGAAACAGTTACCGGATGCCATTTCCAGAAAATATCATTTCGTACCTGCGAAGGTAGAAGTAGAAGAACATCACATCGGTGTGTATGCCAGCAAAACAGATGAACACATGGTGAAAGCAGACCATCCAAAGACGTTACTGCATGGGAGTCTGGTATCACCATCTCTGGGTGCTGCGATCATCAATGGAAAATATGTGAACGCAGTTCCTCTCTATCGATTGGAGCAGGAATTCCAGCGTTATGGCCTGCAGATCACAAGGCAGAACATGGCAAACTGGTGCATACGTTTGGCAGAGGAATATCTATCAATCCTTTATGATTATCTTCATAAAGAATTGTATTTCTACCACGTCATCCAGGCAGATGAAACGCCGGTGCTTGTAAACCATGACGGGCGCAAAGCCGGAAGCAAAAGCTGGATGTGGGTATACCGTTCCGGACATTTGTATCAAAAACGGCAGATTGTCCTGTATGAATACCAGCAGACGAGAAATGCATCCCATCCACGGGAATTCCTGAAAGGGTACGACGGCATCTGTGTAACAGACGGTTACCAGGTCTACCATACTTTAGAAAAAGAGTTGGAAGAACTGACCATTGCTGGATGCTGGGTGCACTGTCGCCGCAGATTTGATGAAGCCTTAAAACTGATCCCAAAATCCTATCAAAAGGAATCCAATACATTTCTTCTGATGAAACAGATCCAGGCGATCTATCGGGAAGAAGGGAAGCTGAAGGACCTTTCTTCTGATGAACGGCTTAAGCAACGGCAGGCGGTTATCAAACCGCTTGTGGATGCGTTTTTTGCGTACCTAAAAACTATAAATGTGTCCAAGAAGGATAAATTTGGTGATGCTGTTGGCTATGCACTGAATCAGGAAAAATATCTCCGGGTATTTCTCACAGATGGGGATGTTCCGATCGATAATAATGCATCCGAAAGGGCAATCCGTGGTTTCTGTATCGGAAAGAAAAACTGGCAGATGATCGATACGATCCATGGAGCCAAATCTTCCGCAATCATTTACAGTATTGTAGAAACTGCAAAAGCCAATAATCTGAAACCTTTTGATTATGTGCAGCATCTCTTGGAAGAGATGCCGAAACACATGGATGACAGGGATTGTTCCTTTTTGGAAAATCTTCTGCCATGGTCAGAAAAACTTCCGGCAGGAATCCGCAAAGCTTAAATATTGGTGGCTGCAAAGCAGCCGCCTAAAAATGTCAAGGTACTCGCTATTTTGCGTTTA
>NZ_JAQESL010000058.1:0-1307 GCF_027697525.1 Coprococcus sp. AM97-35
TTCAAATCCTTCCAGCTTCTTTGCCACTGATCTGCATACAATGCTGAGTGTACTCGGCAGTTCCAAAGAGCCATCTGGTCGCAGGCAGACAAAGGAGATTTCTTTGTAATCTGTCGGGACTTCCTGTGTTCCGTCAAGATGATAGTATTCATAATATACCCTGTTTTTCACATGCACTTCTTTGTAGTAATTGCGGTGATATAATTCGCCATACTGCATCCGGTTTTTGAGCTGTTCTTTTCTGGCAGCTTTCAGTATTTCAGTCAGCGTATCTCCAAAATCAACAATCCTTACTTTTTTCCGTTTCGTTGGTCCGATAATATTTTTGTGTTTCATGCCGTCGTAGCGGATACTGCGTTTTATGGTCAGGCATTGTTCCTCAAGGTTAATGTCCTGCCATGTAAGACCACAGGTTTCCCCGATACGGAGCCCGGCATAATACGCAATTTGAATCGGAAGAATAGCAGGTGGATTTTTCTTTTCCAGATACTTGATAAGCCGTTCATAATCCTCATGTGAAATCGGCTGTGTACCTTCTTCCACTTCATCATCGGAAAAGAGGTCAACTTCCTCTGCCTGCTTTTTCAGCTTAATATACTGCATCGGATTGAAACTGATTAACTGTTTTGGAAATACTGCAAAACGGAATGACTGCTGTAACACTGCGGAAAAAGAATGGATATAATCTTTGCTGTATCCCTTTTTTACTTTCCCGTCTGGAAACTCACCACCGAATGTAAGCAGATCAAGAAATGCCTGTAAATGTTCGGCAGTAACTGTTTTCAGTTTGCGGTCTGCAATCGGGTGTTTTTTGATACATCGGATTGCACCAAGATAATTTTCCACTGTACCGTTGCTGAGTGTCCCAGTTTTCAGTTCTTCTTCTGCCCACATATCCAGAAGTTCCCCTACGGTAAGATTATCTGCCTTTGCAACAAACTTCTTATCTTCGTAGTCTTCCAGTGCCTTGCGGAGAAGCTTTTCCGTCTCACTTTTACTTTCGGTTCCGGCGTATTCTTTCTGAACCATTTTACCGCTTGCATCTTCTACATAGAAACGATAGTACCATTTTTTTCCTTTTTTTCTAACAGATCCTTTTGCCATAATCGTATGTCTCCTTTCGATATCAGACAATCGGAACTGCTGAAATGCTTCTTGCGTGTAGGCATCTTATGGACAAGTCCATAAGCCAATTCGCCGCTCGTCAAATCTGTAAACAGCTTGACTCGCTTGCGCTCATTGTATCATAACTCCGATTATCTTACTATACCGATTCAGAATCGTCATACATAACTTCGGATAAAAGA
>NZ_JAQESL010000058.1:1317-3250 GCF_027697525.1 Coprococcus sp. AM97-35
CGACAATCAGAACTGTTGAAATGCTTCTAGCGTGTAAGTATATCACAACTCCGGTTGTCTTACTATACCGATTCAGAATCCTCATACATAACTTCGGATAAAAGATTTGCAAGCCTTTGTTCTGCCGCTTCCGGTTTCTTTGAATAGAGCCTTACAACATCCGCCATATCATTAAATGCGTTGACAGTATGTGTGATCTCCCTAAGAAACATAATCTCATTATATTCATCTTTCGATTCAAATCCCATTACTTTGGCAATGTCCGCATCTTTGGTACTGCCTTTGTAATTTTTGCAGGCGAACTGAAACGAATCCAGAAACAGTTCATATTGCTTTAACATTAACAGCAGTAAGTCTTTAGAAAAAGCGTCTTCTGTTTTATTGAGGTCAAGAGGTAACTGTTTGAGAATGTTGCCCATCGCATCACGAATCTGCAATTCTTTCTTATCCGTAATATCAGTTTCATATTCATCGGTTTCCCCTTTGAGCCATTCGATTGATACATGAAGTGCTTCCGAGAGACCTTCCAGTACCATCTTTTTGGTATTGTCAATCGAACCGTTCTCATAACGCAGGATTGTGGAAGCGGTAACTCCCATCTTCTCTGCGACATAAGGCTGTGTCAGATTTAATTCCAGACGGCGCTGTTTTGCCCTGCTACCGATCAGCTTGCGTAGTTCTTTATCTTTCATGCTGATGTGCCTCCTTTTTCGGTATGTCATTACTATACCACGCAACAAAATATATTGCAATATGCAATTTATAGAAAATGAATGAAATTTCATAATGCTTGACAAAGCAATATAAACACGCTATACTGACAGCACAAATAAAATCGCATAATGCAATTTAACAGGAGGTGGTCATATGACACAAAGAAAGATTGCCTTATCTATTGAAGAAGCTGCTGATTATACGGGAATCGGCAGGAACACCCTGAGAAAACTGGTGGAATGGAAGAAACTTCCGGTATTAAAGGTCGGGAGAAAAGTCCTGATCAAAACGGATATGCTGGAACTTTTTATGGAAGCCAACGAGGGCAGAGACTTGAGGGATAAGGGAAATGTGAAAGCAGTCACAAGAAACGGTTCAACTTAAAAAAGCGGTTCCCGAAGAAACCGCCAAAGGTTCTATCAGACCGGAGTCATGATATACCTACACGCAAACAGATTATACCATGTACTTCGTCTGACAGACAACAGGAAACTTATGTTTGGAAGAAAAAGAAAGGACGATGATATTTATGGCAAGATCAACAAAGAGTTATGAGGAGCGTATGCTCCAGTTGGAAAAGAAAGAACAGGAAAGCCTTGAGAAAGCAAAACAGTATGCAGCACAGAAACGGGAACTGAAGAAACGTCAGAAAGATGTGGAAACTAAAAAGCGGACACACAGGCTCTGCCAGATTGGTGGTGCGGTGGAATCGGTGCTGGGTTCTGCGATTGAGGAAGATGATATCCCAAAGCTGATCGGCTTCTTAAAAAGGCAGGAAGCAAATGGGAAATTCTTCTCAAAGGCAATGCAGAAAGAGCCAGTTGCAAATACGGAGGAAGTGTAATGCCGGAGGGAGTGGAGTTTCCATTCCCTTCATTGCTTTTTCATGAAGGGCGCACTTATGGACAACCAGAGGTCGTCCGTATAAGTTTGCCACAGGTGGCAACCGGTCTGCGCTTACGCTTGCCGGGCTCGTTCCGTCGGCGGGGCTTTCAGCCAGACCTGCTCATGCCGCAGGAGGGACTCTTCGCCAGAGGGGCACATTCCATGCAGGCTGTTATGCACAGGGCACTCTTACGCAGAGGGTGCTCCGGCAGATACCATTTTCTTTTAGGAAAAACGTTACCTGCCGGAAATCAAAGCCGGATACAGCAGAAAGGGGGAAACGGAGCATGGCGATTTTTCATTATACAGTAAAGATTGTTGGACGCAGCAAAGG
>NZ_JAQESL010000059.1:0-3232 GCF_027697525.1 Coprococcus sp. AM97-35
ATATATGGAAATACTTTTCAAAAACGAGTGGACTCTTTTACAACTATGATAAAAGATAAACTATTCATTGAAAACTTATTTCGGAAATATCCATTATTAGAAAATATTTTGAAAATCAATTTTCATGATTTCACAAAGCTAATTTATGAGATTTATAAAAACTATGAAACAGATAAATTATTAATAAGAGAAAAATTTAATAAGGATTTTGGCAAAATTGTAAATATTAATATTAATTTAGGGGATAAGCATAATGGTAAAACAGTAGCAAAAGTGGAGTTTGAGAACGGGAATTTAATGTATAAACCAAGAAGATTATTAAGTAGCAATTTATATGATGAATTATTGCGGTTTATAGAAAATAAAGGAGTAATTGATTTTAAGCATTACCAATCAATTGTTATGCAAGATTATACATGGCAAGAATTTGTTCTATATGATGCTGACTTAACATTTGCAGAGGCACAACGATATTATTATAGAGCCGGTGTTTTATTATCATTATTTTTAATTCTTAAATCGACAGATATGCATCATGAAAATATAATTGTTTCAGGAGAATATCCAATGATAATAGATACGGAGACAATATTATCAGCAGCCATTAAAGATAATATGGAAATTACCAAGGGGCGAAGTATTGAGCAAAGTGTATTATCAACTGCAATGTTACCAATAAACGACAGTGTTTATGACATTAATGTTTCTGGTTTGTTTTTTAAAGAGGAATTTTCTAAAACAATATATTACTATTCACTAATCGAGAACAAAGAAAAAGATTTTTATTATGAAAAAAAAGCAGCATCTACAAGTTTGCAAAAAAATATCGTATTTGTGAATGGAAAAATAGTTGGAAGTGAAGAGGTTGGTGAAAAGTTATTAGAAGGATTTGAAGCTGGCGCAAAATGTTTGTTAAGAAACTTGGAAGAATTTAAAAAAATTCTAGGCAGTAGTAAGTATGCTCAGTTAGAAGTTAGAGCTTTATTGCGTGGAACACAGGTGTATTATACATTTATTCGTGAATGCAAAAAAATTGAAACGCTAAAAAACAAACAAAAATTTGATAAAATTTTGCGAATTTTGTTAAAGGGATTTCAGCCAGCAGAGTTTGGGTATCTTAGAGTTGAAGAAGAAATAGAAAATTTAAAGAAATTGGATATCCCCTTATTTTATACAAAATTGAATGATGTTAATTTATATAGCCGAAATAAAGTTATTTGCAATGAGTATTTTAAAAATTCGCCGTTACAAAATGTGTTAAATGGGCTTTCTGTTTTTAATGAAGAAATGATCAAGTACCAAAAACATTTAATTGAGTTGAGTTTGTTTACGTTTTCGTGTAAAGAAAGTGACATAAATACAGAGTCTCTATTAATTGATAAGTCAATAGAAAACAAAGAGTTGCAATACATATTGGGAAAATATGCCTATGAGATGTTAAGTTATGAAGTGCCAATGACAGATGATTCAAGTTTATTTTATATGGCAGCATTGAATCAAGAATGTCTTAGGATAGATGCCGTTAATGCTGGAATATATATGGGAGGGGGAATTATTCATTTTTTATATTCGTATGCAGATGTCTTCAAGGATGAAACAATTAAGAAGTATTCAAAGAGGCTATTAAAGGGAATTTATAATAGATATCTTATTGAAAAAGAAAAAATGGATATAAAGCCATTTGGAATTTATGAAGGATATGGTGGTATTTTATATTTATCATATAATTATTCAAGGCTAAATGAAGATTTAGAAATAGATACTATTTTTCAGACCATGTTAATTGATGTACTGGATTACTATAGTACAAAAAGCTTTGATAGAAAGATAGATACGGATTATATTAATGGTATTGGAAGTACTATACTTTTGTTAGGAAAAATATATTTTGAGAAAACAGTAGATAGATCCATAGAACAAAAGCTGGAAAATTTATTCGAAAAATATTATGAATTTTTAAAAATAAGTAGTATAGAAGATTCTATAGGGATTGCACATGGCCTATCAGGCGTTTCTGTTGTTCTTTCGTATATATACCGAATATTTAGAGAAGAAGAGTGCTTAAAGTTAATAGAGACTTTAATAACAAAAGAGGATCAAATAATAGAAAAATATTTAAAAACAAATACAATAAGCTATACGTGGTGTAGAGGTATGGCAGGAGTTCTTGTTTCAAGATGTGTCATAAAAGAAAATCTAGAATATATTTCTGGCAATACGTATCTTAAAAATTATTTACAGAAAAAAATAAATAAATATAGTACGAAAAATATAATAGAAAGTATGATGGAAGTAAAAAACGCTTGTTTATGTCATGGAATTGCAGGAAACATAGATGCTATAAATTATTTTAATAAGGTTACTGGTAATTCATATAAAACAGATTATTTTATAGATAATATAGATTCGTATAATTGGTTTACAAATTCGAAATATCAATTTGAATCATTTATGCTTGGAAAAGCAGGATTGATGTATAGTTTATTGTATCAATTAGAGGGGAATAATGTATTATCTATAAGCGCATTAGAAATAGTCAAGTAATATACAGTGATAAAAGAGCATAGAGGGCTACATGAAAAAAATTAAATTAATTAGACAAACAACAGTTTCGGAATGCGGGTTGTGTTGTGTTTCTATGGTTGCAGAATACTTTGGATATGTAAAACCTTTTAATTATTATAGGCAACAATATAATCCAGGGAGAGATGGGATTTCTATAAAAGAAATGTATTTAATTCTGTGTAATATACATCTATCTCCTAAAGTTTATAACTTAGACAATATAAAGGAATTTTATTTCGATAAAAAACCTTATATTCTTTTAACAAAAGACAATCATTATATTGTATGCGTTAAAAGAAAGCAAGGATTTCACTTATTTGATCCGGCAAAAGGGAAAAAAAGAATAAATCTTAAAGATTTGGAAAAAATTAGTGGTGGTATTCTTATATCATGCGATATTGATGAAAACTTTATTAAAATAAAAGAAAAAACAAGTGAATTTCGACATGTAAAAAAATTCTTTTTAAGTATATTGCCAACTTTTATTTGTGTTTCTGGTATTGCTCTTATAGGATACTTTTTAGCGTTGCTCATTCCTAAAGTAATTGAGGCAATAATAAATGATATATTACTTAGAACAGAGGTAAATCTAGATATTATTTTATCAAAATTATTAATTCTAATGTTAATATATTTAGTTATATCTGTACTACAAAATAATCTAACA
>NZ_JAQESL010000006.1:0-147118 GCF_027697525.1 Coprococcus sp. AM97-35
ACTTCCTGTTAAATAAAAGGCACTACGAGCCTAGGCACATTCTTTATTATTACATATTAAATAATAAAAAAAGAATGCACAGTCTGAACTGCAGCATTCTTTTTCTATTATTGTTTAAGTCTGTTCTGATTACGCCAGTCTCTTGGCGATATTCCATAAATATTTTTAAATGCTCTGGAAAAATGTAATTGGTTGGGATAACCGACTGCATTACCTACATCTTTAATGGAAAGCTTTGTCAGTTTTAATAATTCAGCAGCTTTAATCATTCTATAATTCAACAAAAATTCCTGAGGAGATTTTCCAATTCCGTCTTTGAAAATTTTTCCGAAATAACTGCGGTTTAATCCGCATACAGCAGCGATGTTTTCAACTGAAATATCGTTTTGAAAATTCTGCTCTATATAAGATAGGGCTTCATGGATATAAAAATCCTGAAGACGGCTGATTTTCGATGTCTGCATGATGGAAGTAGAACGAATAAGAGCATCAAGTGCAAGATAGAGATGCCCGATCAGGTGAAATGGTGTAGCGTCTCCGTGACTTGCAATATAGAGAAGTTCTTCTTTCAGTATTTCACGCAGATCCTTAGAAGTAGCTTTATAAATCGGATTATCCAAACTAAGTCCGGAAAGTTCAATGGTTTCCTTTGCACGCAGTCCGTCAAATTCAATCCATGTATATTCCCATGGGAGTTTTTCATCAGAGATATAAGTATTGATCTGACCGGGGAAAATCATAAAGCCCTGTCCACTTTTTACGTGATAGGTCTGTGTTACACCGTGAGAATCATTTGCCATTAAAATTCCGGTGCCGGAGATAATGTAGTGAAAAAGAAAATGATTACGGACGGCAGGACCAAAACTATGCGCCGGTTTACATTGTTCGTAACCAAACTGATACAATCCAAGATCGACAAAATTCTCGCTTGGAAATACTGAAAACATAAGTTCTTTCATAATAATTCCTTTCTCATAGGTGCTCTGCCGTGAAAAAATGATGTTTAGCAGATGTTAAGTAAGTTGATATATATTTATTTTACAGATTTAATAAATAGATTGCAACTAAAATATACCAAAATGCTATGCATTTAGCAAAAAAGAAGAAAATAATAGCATTTTGAAATAAAAATTCAAATACAATGATATTTATAGTCGCATAATGGTATGTTATAATGCAACTATAAAGAAAGTGCTTGATATATCGAGCGGTAACTAAAAACGAATATACCTGTGAGGAAGGAGAAAAAATGAGAAGGAAAAGAGCAGCAATTGTTTTGGGAATGTCCTGTATTCTGATGGCATCAGCTGTATTACAGGGATGTCAGCAAAATCCAAAAAGCGGAAAAGTGGAAATTGAACTTGTTCAGTATAAACCAGAGGCGGTAGATATATTTGAACAGCTCGAAAAAGAATTTAATGAGACACATGATGATATCCATTTAAAAATATCTTCCCCAAATGATGCGACAACAATTTTGAAAACACGTTTTATCAGAGAAGATTATCCGGATATTATCGGAATCGGAGGAGATATCAATTATTCGTATTTTGTTGATTCAGGAATACTGGCTGACATTTCAGATTATGAAGGACTTGGTGAAGTAAAACCTGCTTATCTGGATATTATTGAAGGATTGGAGTTTGTTCCGACAGAAGGAACATATGGGCTTCCGTATGTGGCAAATGCGGCAGGAGTGCTCTATAACAAAGATATGTTTGCGGAACATGGATGGGAGATTCCGCAGACCTGGGATGAATTTATTTCTCTTTGCGAGGAGATTCAGAATGAAGGAATCCAGCCACTTTATTTTGGATATAAAGATACCTGGACCTGCCTTGCACCTTGGAATGCACTTGCAGTCGGACTTGCACCATCCGATGTTTGTCAGCAGGTGAATAAGGGAGAAACAACCTTCTCCAAAGAATATCCGCAAGTGGCAGAAAAAATGCTTGAATTGTTAAATTATGGTGAAGATGGACCGTTTGGATACGGATACAACGATGCATGTACTGCATTTGCAAATGGTGAATCAGCGATGTATACAATCGGAAGCTATGCAATTCCGCAGATCAAATCTGTAAATCCGGATATGAATATCGGATCCTTTGTTATGCCGGCTAATGATTCTGAAGAGGACAATGTATTAAATTCAGGAGTAGACCTTCAGTTCTGCGTGATGGATGCATGTGAAAATAAAGAAGCGGCATATGAAGTACTTGATTTCCTGATGGATCATGATAGTATCCAGTTATACTTAGATGCACAGAATGCGGTGCCTTGTAAAGACGAGGATTTTGCATTAGCTCCGGAACTGGAAGATATGAAACCATATATTCAGGATAACCGTATGGCGGATTACCAGGATCACTATTATCCGTCAGAAATGGCAGTCGATGCACAAATCCAGACATTTCTCATAAACCAGGATGTTGACGCATTCCTGAAAAAATTTGACAAAGACTGGATCAGATATAACAGGGATATCATTCGTATGATGGAAGATTATGAAGCAGGCAAGTAGGAGGGATACAGATCATGAATAAATTGAAAAGGATGAATGGCAGAGAGCGGACATTTTTACTGATTACGATACCGATACTTGCGTTGTTTTTCTGCTTTAATACGCTGCCACTTATTAAAGGTGTTATTTATAGTTTTACAAATTTTCGAGGATATGGCGAGTTTGATTGGGTAGGTCTTCGGAATTATGCAGATTTATTTACTGATGCAAGAGTCGGGAAATCCTACCTGTTTACATTCAAGCTTGCAATTGTTGCAACAATAGTTGTAAATGTGTTAAGTCTTGTTTTAGCTCTTGGATTAAACAGTAAAATTAAATTTAAAAGTGCACTCAGAGGAATGTATTTCGTTCCAAATATTTTAGGAGCACTTGTAGTGGGCTATATTTTCAATTACTTTTTCACTTATATTCTTCCGGCAGTTGTAAAAATGATGGGCGGAAAAGGTGACAGTATCCTGGCGAGCTCAAAATGGGCATGGGTTGCGATCGTAATTGTATGTGCATGGCAGTCTGTTGCAATGAATACGATTATTTATATTTCCGGACTTCAGACGGTACCGGAGGATGTATACGAAGCAGGTTCTCTTGATGGAGCGACCGGATGGAAAAAATTCAAGAATCTGACATTTCCACTGATCCTTCCATTCTTTACCATCAATATGGTACTTTGCATGAAGAATTTTCTGATGGTATTTGATCAGATCATGGCTCTTACCAAAGGAGGCCCGGCGCAGAGTACAGAATCAATTTCATTTTTGATTTATAACAATGGTATGGCCGGAGGACAGTTTGGGTTCCAGAGTGCCAATGCAGTTGTGTTCTTTGTAGTGATCGTTGTGATCTCTGTATTACAGATGAACTTTTTGGGAAATAAGGAGGAACAGTTATAATGAAAGTAAAGGTGAAAGAAAGAGTAAACTGGCCAATCACAATTTTATTGATTCTGGGTCTTGTAACCGTTATTTTTCCTCTTTATCTTACAGTTGTGATTGCATTTAAGAAACCGTCGGAAATGACAAACAGTATTTCCGGAATCTTATCACTGCCAAAAAGCTGGAGCTTTTCTAACTTTGCAGAAGCAATGCGTGTAACAGATTTCTGGCATTCACTGGGCAACAGTGTGCTGATAACGATTGTAACGGTAGTTCTTTCCATTCTGATTCATTCTATGATCGGTTATGTGATCGGAAGAAGTAAAAGTACCAGTAAATTTTACAAAGTAGCCTATCTTTATATTGTAAGCGGTATGTTTGTTCCATTTGCAATTTTGATGATGCCACTTGTGAAGCAGACAGCACAGATGGGAATTGACAATATTTTCGGTGTTATTTTGTGTTATCTTATATTTTATATGCCGATGAATGTGCTCTTATATTCCGGTTATCTGAAAAATATTCCGATGGCACTGGAAGAGGCTGCACATGTAGACGGGGCAACAACCTGGAAAACTTATTGGAGTGTTATTTTTCCGATCATGAAACCGATGCATGCAACAGTAGCGGTACTCACAGCACTTGGTACATGGAATGATGTTATGACACCACTTGTAATTCTGGCAGGTAGCGATGTGAACACACTGCCACTTGCACAGATGACATTCCAGACACAGTTTGGAACCAATTATAATCTTGCATTTGCGTCCTATTTACTGGCACTGCTTCCGATTTTGATTTTCTATCTGATCTGCCAGAAACAGATTCTGAACGGTGTTGTAAATGGAGCAGTAAAATAAATTTGACAGAAGCTTAAGGAGAAGAACATGGGAATCATATACAACGAGAAAGCAAGAACATTTACATTACATACCCATAATACAACGTATCAGATGCAGATTGATGCATATGGATTTTTACTGCATTTATATTATGGAAGAAAGACAGATGGAGTTATGGACTATCTTCTGACCTATGCAGACCGTGGCTTCTCTGGAAATCCGCAGGATGCAGGAAATGACAGAACATATTCCCTTGATGTGCTGCCGCAGGAATTTCCATGCCGACTGACAGGAGATTTCAGGAGTCCGGTGCTTGACCTTGTAAATGCAGATGGTTCTTTTGGATGCGATCTTAGATATCAGGGATATGAGATTTGTGATGGAAAATACAATTTGAAGGGGCTTCCGGCAGTTTATGCTGCAGAAGAGGAAGCCCAGACTCTGATCATTTATATGAAAGATCAGGTGACAGGATTACAGGTAGAATTACTTTATGGAGTTCTTCCGGAGTATGATGTGATCACAAGAAGTGCAAAAGTGATCAATACAGAAGAAGATAAAATCAGACTGACAAAAGCACAGGCAGCATGTATTGATTTTGTTCATGGTGAGTTTGATATCATTTCTTTTTACGGCCGCCATGCGATGGAAAGAAATATGCAGAGAACACCGGCAGGACATGGAGCTTTTGTAATTGGAAGCCGTAGAGGAACATCCAGCCATCAGTACAATCCAATGATGATACTGGCAGAAAAAGAAACGACGGAAGACGCAGGTACTTGTTATGGAATGTCCTTTGTATACAGCGGAGGATTTAAAGCAGAAGTAGAGAAGGATCAGTTTGGGCAGACAAGAATGCAGATGGGATTGCAGGAAGAGCAGTTTTCTTATCCATTGGAAAAAGGACAGGAATTTGTGATTCCGGAAGTTATTTTAACCTGCAGCAATCAGGGACTCGGAAAGCTTTCCCAGAATCTGCAGAGATGTATTCGTAAAAATCTGTGCCGCGGAAAATATAAAGAAAAAGTAAGACCGGTACTGATCAACAGTTGGGAAGCCTGCTACTTTGATTTTACGGGAGAAGACATCTATCATCTTGCTGAACAGGCAAAGGATCTGGGAATCGATATGGTTGTACTGGACGATGGATGGTTTGGAAGCCGAAATGATGACAACAGTGGACTTGGCGACTGGAAGGTAAATGAAGAAAAGCTGCAGGGAAGTCTTGGTGACCTGATCAGCAGGATCAATGCGTTAGGTGTTAAATTCGGGCTCTGGTTTGAGCCGGAGATGGTAAATGAAGACAGTGATCTTTGCCGTGAACATCCGGACTGGGCAATTCAGATTCCGGGAAGAAAACCGGTAAAAGGAAGAAACCAGCTGCTCCTTGATTTTTCGAGAAAAGAAGTTGTGGATGCTGTTTATGAGCAGATGTGTCAGGTGCTCGATCAGGGAAATATCGAATATGTAAAATGGGATATGAACCGAAGTATGGCAGAAGTATATTCTATGACAGCAGAAGAACAGGGCAGTGTGCAGTATGACTACATGCTTGGACTTTATGATTTCCTGGAGCGTATTATAAGCCGCTATCCAGACCTTCTGATCGAAGGCTGCAGTGGTGGTGGAGGTCGTTTTGACGCGGGAATGCTGTATTATACACCACAGATCTGGTGCAGTGACAATACCGATGCAGTGGATCGTGTAAGGATTCAATACGGAACATCCTTTGGGTATCCGGTATCTGCAGTTGGATCTCACGTATCTGCAGTTCCGAATCATCAGACAGGAAGAAAGACATCACTCCATACAAGAGGTGTCTGTGCCATGGCAGGAACCTTCGGCTATGAACTGGATCCGGCGAAAATGACAGATGAAGAGCGCAGAGAGATCAGGGAACAGATAGTAGAATACAAAAAATATGCACAGCTTGTACAAAATGGACTTTACTATCGACTGAGTAATCCATTCGCAGAAGAAATCGGCGCATGGGAATTTGTGTCAGAAGATGGGAAAGAAGTACTTGTAAATGTAGTTATGCTTGAAATCCATGGAAACATGACAGTAAATTATGTAAAAATGAAAGGTCTGTGTGCCGGACAATTCTATAAAGATTCAAATACCGAAAAAATTTATCCGGCAGAGGCGCTGATGGAAGTTGGAATTCCGCTGCCACTTGAATTTGGTGAGTACAAAGCATATCAGATTTATCTGGAAATGGTCGAGTAAAAATGAGAAAAACAAATGATATTTTTGAAAAGAGACTGGCGAAGCATATGGATGAGCTTCGCTGGCTCTATATGGAATTATATGATAATGAAGCAATGTTTGCAGAACTCTGTGAACAGATGCAGAATTACTATCATGCAAGAAATGCGAAACTTCGAAAGAGAGATCTGGAGAAGGAAAAGGATCAGGCGTGGTATCGTAAAAAAAACATGCTGGGAATGATGCTGTATATTGATAATTTCGCCGGAAATTTAAGAGGAGTCAAAGGAAAGCTTAAGTATCTGGAAGAATGTGGTGTAAACTGTGTTCATCTGATGCCGTTTCTCGATTCGCCAAAGGGAAGATCCGATGGAGGCTATGCGGTTGCGGATTTCAGAAAAGTAAAGCCGGAACTTGGAACCATAGAAGACCTTGCAGATCTGGCTGAAGCCTGCCATGAAAAAGACATGAATCTGTGTATGGATTTTGTAATGAACCATACTTCCGAAGATCATGAATGGGCACAGAAGGCAAGAATGGGTGAAGGCGAATATATGAGCCGGTATTTCTTCTGTGACAATGAAAACTATGTCAGAGAATATGAGAAAACAGTGCCACAGGTATTTCCGGAAACAGCACCGGGGAATTTCACCTGGCTCCCTGAAATCGGACACTATGTGTTGACTACCTTTTATCCTTATCAATGGGATCTGAATTATAAGAATCCGAGGGTGTTTAACGAAATGATGTATAATTTTCTTTTCCTGGTCAATCAGGGGATTGACATTCTGCGGATCGATGCAGTTCCTTATATCTGGAAGGAAATGGGGACAAGCTGCAGAAATCTTCCACAGGTACACACGATAGTCAGGATGATGCGTATGATCGGGGAGATTGTGTGTCCGTCGGTTGTATTATTAGGGGAAGTCGTGATGGAACCGGAAAAGGTTGTTCCTTATTTTGGTACCATAGAAAAGCCGGAATGTCATATGCTTTATAATGTAACTATGATGGCTACTACATGGAATACGGTTGCGACGAGAGATACCAGACTTTTACGGATGCAGCTTGATATTATGAACAACCTTCCGAAAGAGTATACTTTCTTAAATTACCTCAGATGTCATGATGATATTGGATGGGGACTGGATTTTCAGACTCTTTCTGGTTGGGGAATGCAAGAAGTCCCACACAAAAGATATCTGAATGACTTTTTCACAGGAAAAATCGCAGAAAGTGTGAGCCGCGGGGAACTTTATAATGAAGATCCGATAACAGGAGATGCCAGATTCTGTGCAACGACAGCTTCCATGTGTGGAATTGAAAGTGCCGGATTTGAACAAAATGAAGAAAAGAAAAAAAGAGCAGTCAGATTTGATCTGATGCTGCATGCATATATGATGGTGCAATCCGGAATTCCAATGCTTTACAGTGGAGATGAGATTGGTCAGGTAAATGATTATACTTATAAAAATGATCCGGAAAAACGGGTTGATTCCAGGTATATCCACAGAGGAAAATTTGACTGGAAGCTGGCAGACGGACGAAAGAGAAAAGGAACGGTACAAAAAGAACTGTTTGATGGAATTGGAAAACTTAGATCCATCCGAAGTAAGGAAAAAGTATTTGACGCATCGGCAAATGTCTGGACGCTTGATACCTGGGAAAATGGAATCCTTGGAGTTGTGCGGGAACTGGAGGGCGAGCAGATGACAGCACTTTTTAATTTCGCAGAAGAGGCCCGGACAGCCTGGATCGAAGAAGAGGGAGAGTATATGGATTTATATACCGGTAAAAAAGTCAGCCTTCAGGCAATAAAAATGGAAGGCCATTCCTTTGTATTAGCAAAGAAATGCTAAAGTAAGATAGAAAAAGAGTAGGTAAGAAATTTTATCCTTTCTTACCTGCTCTTTTTACTTTATTGGTTTTCCTGCATATCTTTCAGCATCTGGATAAGTTCCAAATCCTTTTCGGTAACACGGAAATTAGTGGTATAATTCCGTCCTTCCGGAGATTTGACGGAGATTTCGATGATGCTGTCTTTGCGGCATGCATCTCCTTTTACTGCATGAATAAAAGGCATAAATTTAGGATGCTCCTGTTGAAAAGTGGAAAATGCGGATTTCAGTTTTGCAAGCATTCCAAGCTGTTGAAAGTTAAGCGCCATAAAATACTCCTTTATAATTCAATATATCCATTGAACCCTCCAAGGGTGTAATATGCTTTTTTGTCTTCTGGTTTCAGATAAATGGAGAGAGCTTCCGGAGTTTCTACAGCGTGTCCCTTTGCATTGCAGTCAGCAATCACACGTTCTGTGATAGCGGCTACAGTATATTCTGCACTCTGGTACTGAACATAGAATGCAGGATTTTTGGCAGGAACTTCTACTGGTACTTTGACTTCTTTTACAACTTCTTTTATCTCTACAACAGGAGTTGCTGTAGCTGGTGCTGATGATGTAGCTGTAGCAGTTACTGCTGATTCAAGTGTTCTTTTCTGTTTTTTCTTATCGATTCTTTTATTCATTATTATTACCCCTTTTTCAAATTGTACAACATCTATTATATTACTTTTATATGGAGAAGTCAAAATGGTATTTATCACAGATATTTTGCAGAAAATGAAAAAGGGTTGCGCATAATGGTGAGATATGAGTATAATGAGTATCGTGTAATTGGAGTATAACCGGGAGGAAAAGGTAGAATGAATAGAGAAGCATTATTTTTTGATATTGATGGGACCGTACTCAGTGAGATTACAAAAGAGATTCCCGCAAGTACGGTAGATGCACTTAAAAGGGCACACGACGCAGGACATTTTTTATTTATCAATACAGGAAGAACATACTGCAGTGTTCCGGTGGAACTGAAAAAACTTCCATTTGATGGATATTTGTGTGGATGTGGGATTTATTTTACATTTGATGAAGAAATTATTTTTGAAAAGCATCTGGATCCGGAGAGGGGCGATGAGATTGCTGATTATATGACTAAATGTCAGATTGATGGGATTTTTGAGGGAGCAGAAGATGTGTATTTCACTTCAAGAGTTTCAAGATTTGACAGATTGGAAAATACAAAAAAATACATGAATAACCGTGGACTTGGAATCGAGCGTTATATGGAGCAGAGAAGATGTCCATATGATAAAATCTTTATTTATACGGATGAAAAAAGTGATGTAAAAGCATTTTTTGAATTTATCAAAGATGACATGGAAGTAATTGACCGTGGAAGTAATACGTTTGAATGTATCCTGAAGGGCTATACAAAAGGAACTGCGATTGACTGGGTACTGGAGCATTTTGGAATGACGAGAGATCAGTCATATGTATTTGGAGACAGCAGCAATGATCTGGCAATGTTCCAGCATGCCGGGCATGCGATTGCGATGGGCGCGCATGACCAGGTGCTGGAACCTTATACAGAATTTATTACAAAGACCGTTGAAGAAGATGGAATTGCTTATGCGATGAAGAAATATGGACTGATCGATTAGAGAATCCTCCGATAAAGTGATAGAGAAAAATTCCTAAGATGCAGTAGCTTTTATAAGGTCATCAAGAGAAGCAAAATGATAACCCATTTCTTCCCATTTGGTGAGAAGTTCATCTAAGATTTCAGCGTTTGTAGAGGACGTACTGTGGAGTAAAACGATGGCACCGGGATGGATCCTCCCAAGCAGCTTTTCAAAAGCCTCTTCGTGGGATGGCTGGCTATCCTGATACCAGTCGACGTAGGCGAGACTCCAGAAGAAGGTATGATAGCCAAGATCCTGTGCCATTTTCAGGTTGGCTTCGCTGTATTTGCCTTGTGGTGGACGATAAAATCTGGAAATTTCCTGTCCGGTGATCTGCTGATACAGTTTTTCAACTGTCTGGATTTCTTCAGAAAAGGATTCCATTGTAGAAATCTGTGACATGTCTTTGTGATGCCAGGTGTGGTTACCGATGGTGTTACCGGCAGCGAGGATCTGTTTGATAAGTTCTGGATTGCTTTCCAGAAGTGTGCCGACGACGAAGAACGTTGCCGGAGCCTGATGTTTCGTAAGAGCTTCCAGAATAGCCGGTGTATTTCCATTTTCATAACCGGCATCGAAAGTAAGGTAGATTACCTTTTCGCCGGTGTCCTGTGCGTAAAAGGCATCAAATTTTTTCAACTCGTCAAATGTGGCATTGCCGACAGGGGGATCCCCATCAGTTTGGAAGCTGAGCCCCCAGTTGCCTTCAGAAGAGGTGGGAACAGCGGCTGAAAAGAAATGATCATGCAGAAATGCAGCGCCGATTCCCACAAAGAAAGCCGCGAGGAAAAGAAAACAGATCCGTATAACGTTTTTTGATTTTAATCTGGAAAACATAAAAGGAACTCCGATCGGATAGAAGAACAGGTGATTGATAAAATATATGTGGAAATGGAAGGAAAAGAACCGAAATAGATAAAATAGCAGTTAGAAAATAAAGTGGACAAAAAGTAATCAAAGTGATCAAAAAATGAAAAAAAGACTTGCATTTTTTCTGAGATGTGATATTATATTATTTGTCTTTAAGACGCGGGTGTAGTTCAATGGTAGAACACCAGCCTTCCAAGCTGGATACGTGGGTTCGATTCCCATCACCCGCTTTTGTTATGCGTAAAAAGAAGAACCTCAGATGGTTGATGAAACGATCAGGGCGGTTCTTTTTTTTGCACAAAAAAGTGCGCACCTTGTCTTATAAGCTGGACTTACGCTGACAAGCTACACACTTTTTTCATAGCAAATATATTATTTTAACAAAGCAAAAAACGAGTAGCTGCTAAACTGGATTTACGCTTACCTGCTACTCGTCTACTATAATTATATTTCCAGTTTTTTCAAAAGTCAAATAAATTTTTCTTACACTGCGACAGTTCTTCCTTTCATTTAATTCTCTTTTCTTTTACGGAAAAGATATTCATCTAATTCTTTTTTGATATTTTCCGGAATTTCTCTCTTCACCGGGCATACCACAGCGTTTGTGAAACGATTTGTAAATAAACTCAGGAAATGAATATCTTTCTGCAGCTGCTCCATGGACATCACAGCCTTCACATCGTACCGGCAATGGATCGGTGCAACATTTCCGCTTGCAAGACGGGCAAATGAGACTGCCGGTACACCTTTATCTGCAAATGGAGTGGAATCACTGGGGTACACGCCTGTCTCAGAAGCTATCGGGAATCCAATTTCCGCTGACATATAGCTGATGTAATGAGAAAGCTTCTCTTCTGCTGACACGCATGCAATGAATTTACCCATATAGGTTCCGATCATATCAAGATTGATGTTGAATACGATTTTATCCAGCTCTGCCTCATGATCTTTCACATAAGCTTTCGATCCTAATAAACCACGTTCCTCGCTTCCGCAGAACACAAAGCGAAGACCGTAATTGCGTTCTTTGTCTTTCATGTATTCCATAATTCCGAGAAGTCCTGCACATCCACTCATATTGTCATAAGCACCATGTGAAAGAGCGGTTGTATCATAATGTGCACTAAGCATGATCCACTCTTCCTTTTTTCCCGGAAGTTCTGCGATCACATTATGGGATTCTCCGTCATATTCCTTCTGCTTAATCTCTAACCGCATCTTTTTCGCATGATTTTTTACCAGCTTAACCGCATCTCCTGTATGAATCATTGCACAAAGGACTTTCTTTTCTTCTCCGACAACTGCTTCCCGAAGATCTCTCTGGTCAATATCCTGCTGTGGATAATATAAGTTACCATACTGGCAGAGAATTGCCTTTGCACCTGCCTTCATCAGATCCCGGTAAGTAAAGAATCCAAATCCCTGTGTGTCCATCAGAACAATCTTGTCTTTGGCTCCTGCAATCGATACTGGATCTGTTCCCGGCATGTAATACAGCTCTCCTTCTGCCACACCGCTTCCGCAGCAGGAAAAAGCCTTGCATGTTATCTCTTCCCCATCTGCATACAAATGAACCTCTTCAATATCGCCCATTGCCACGCGAAAACCTTCGATCTGTGTTGGAACCCCCATGTTCTCACACTGCATTTTCAGATATCCTGCAACCTGCAATTCTTCTTTTGTCCCACTTGTATGGACAAAATCCGTGTCGTTAAAAATCTGCTGTAAATCCATCTCAAAAATACTCCTTTTCTTCTTTTTTCAGATTTTTCCTTCTGACATACATTATAGCAAAATCCCGACAAGTTTAGTAGCACGGTTTTAAGTATCATTCGTATTTTTTTCTTATATTGCTAACAGCTGTTTTTCTTCTGTGATAGAAAAGTCAATTGCCTTTGCACCATCTGAAACAGAATTTACAAGATATTTTTTTTGTGCCAAAAAGAGAGGAGTTAAAACAAAATGGTAGAAAGCAACAAGATGAAGGAGATGCCGGTGAATAAGCTGATGGTCCAAATGGGGATCCCGATGATCTTATCCATGGCATTACAGGCGGTCTATAATATCGTAGACAGTGCATTTGTAGGAAATATGAAAGCAGGCAGTGAAGCAGCATTAAATGCTTTGACTCTGGTATTTCCGGTGCAGATGCTCATGGTAGCAGTAGGGATCGGAACCGGTGTAGGAACCAATGCACTTCTGGCAAGGACACTTGGACAGGGGAACAGGAAAAAAGCTGCGAAGGTAGCTGGTAACAGTCTGGTTCTTGGCGTGATCATTTATGTGGTTTGTTTATTATTTGGTTTCTTTGGAGTGAGAGCATACATTTCATCACAGACTGTTGATGCAGAAGTACTTGAAATGGGAGTCAGTTATCTGCGGATATGCTGTGTGATTTCTTTTGGCATTATTTTCTTTTCTTTATTTGAAAAATTATTACAGGCGACAGGACGCTCTCTTTATTCTACAATCGGTCAGGTAGTTGGTGCTGTGGTAAATATTATCCTTGATCCGATCATGATCTATGGTATAGGACCTTGTCCCGAAATGAGAGTGAAAGGTGCAGCTTACGCAACTGTAATCGGTCAGGTGGGAGTTTCGCTGATCTGATGGGCATTTCCGATTACGGAAGTGATTTCATGTCTGATAGGATATTTATTTTTAAAGAGAATCAGAAAATATAAAGTCAATGCGTTAAGCTAAAGAGGAAACAGAGATGGAAAAAAGAATTATTACGATCAGTAGAGAATTTGGAAGCGGTGGACGTTTTATCGGAGAAGAAGTTGCAAAGAAACTTGGAATTGCGTATTATGATAAAAGCATTATCAATGAAATTGCAGAAAAGTCTGGTTTATCACCGGAATATATCAAGGAAAATGCAGAATTATCACCGAAGAAAAGAGTATTTGCCTATGCATTTGCAGGGCGTGACATTACAGGAAAATCAGTAGAAGATATGGTATACGAGGCACAGAGAAAAATGATTTTAGATATAGCAGAGAAAGAGCCTTGTGTGATCATTGGAAGAAATGCAGATTATATCCTGAAAGACAGGGAGGATGTGCTAAATGTGTTTATTCATGGGAATATGCCGGAAAAAATACAGCGTATCGGTCAGTTATATCATGTCGGTGAAAAGGAAGCTGCCAAAATGCTGGCAGATACAGATAAAAGGCGTATGACAAATTATAATTTTTACACAGATCAGAAATGGGGAAAAGCCAGCAATTATACCTTATGTCTGAACAGTTCGCAGCTTGGATATGACAGATGTGAGAAGATCATTATGGAATGTTTAGGGGTGTAAAAAATTGTAAAAACAAGAAGTTTTTACGGTTTAACCTTAAAAACTTCTTGTTTTTTGCATATAACTTGGATGTTAAAATAATATAGGAAACCTAGTGGTAGCAGAAAGTGTTTTTTAATCTGGAAAAATAAACTATTGTGTTGTATTACGGCGGATCAATACAGGTGTAATTTGTTTGTGAATAGGTTCGCCCAATGGTTTGGGAGCACGCTTTTTCTGCTCATCCATCTGTCGGACCAGAAGATCCATGGCGGTTTTGGCAATTACATCAATCTGCTGGCCAACGGTTGTGATTGGAAGGATTGCCTCGCTGGCAATCGGGGAATTGTCAAATCCAACAATCTCATAAGTTGAAGGAAAGGTTCCGTATTTTTGGAAAATTAAATTAAGAAACATATTGGCATAGGTATCATTCGCAAGAAAGATACCTTTTTTTTGATCTGGGTATTTTGCTTCTATCTTATTAAAAATCTCCCGGATCACATTTAAAATCTCATGATAAGAATTACCTTCTACACTCAGATCGATATCATATGGAACATGATAGTCTTCACAAGTTTCCTGAAAGGCCCGGATGCGGTCATAAGCTGGGATGGATTTATCCACATTGACATTTATATGAATCAATATGTCACATTTATCCCGGATCAACAGGGAAGTAGCCTGAAGTGCGCCCATATAGTTATCGGTATTGACACTGCTGATATGTTCTGCTTCACGTTCAATTGCGATGACAGGAATCTGATAGGAAGCGAGCTTCTCGGATGGAAGCGTGTGACTTAAAACAATCAGTCCCTCAATCTGATAAGATAGAAGTTCCTCAATGTACTGTTGTTCTTCTTCAGCTCCATGTTCGCTGGCGAAAACAAGAAATTTATAATGATAATCTCTGTAGCTGGAAAGAAATTGTGTCAGCATCTCAGAATAATAGTGCAGGTAGAGGTTTGGAACAATGATTCCGATAAATTCACTTTTTCCATTCGCCAGGACCTTTGCCAGCTTATTCTTTTTATATCCAAGTGTGTCAAGAGCCTGTGAAATCTTTTCCTGATTTTCTAAGGTAAGAGAATCAGGATGATTGAAGTATCTTGATATTGTAGTCTTTGAAAAATTTGTGTATTCTGCAATATCTGCAAAAGTTACCTGTTTTTTACTCATAAAAGTTGAATCTCCTTCAATATGACGGCTAATAGTCTATAATATTCTTTAGTATAGCAATTCTCATGGAAAAACGCAATGGAAAAATAACCGATTACGTAACCGGTTATTTTAGCGCATAAAAGTGTTGACAGAGTGAGATGGATATAGTATTATCAAATCATAAAGTAACCGGTTACTTAACCGGTTTTGCACGATAAGTTAAAGGAATGGAGGAAGAAATGCATGAAAAGAATGCAAAACCAAGCAAAGTCCGTAAGTAAGCGAACCTGGAGAGAAAAGATGACTTATGTGAAGAAAAACTGGCAGTTATATCTTTTCTTCCTGATGCCGGGACTTTTGCTGACAATTATTTTTAAGTATCTCCCGATGGGTGGTCTTCTGATTGCTTTTGAAGACTACAATGTAATCAAAGGAATTCTTGGGAGTCCCTGGGTCGGACTTGAGTATTTCAGACGATTTTTATCTTCACCGGATTTTATGAACTATCTGATGAATACATTAAAATTGAGTATCTACGGATTGCTGTGGGGCTTTCCGGTTCCGATTATTCTTGCATTGCTTCTGAATCGTATCCGAAAGACAGGAATTAAGAAGAAAGTCCAGCTTTTGATCTATATGCCGAACTTTATTTCAGTCATTGTACTCTGTGGTATGGTCCGTATGCTTTTATCACCTGTAGGACCGCTGAATAAAGTACTCGGAATCAGTACAAACTGGATGACAATGCCTTCTGCATTTCGGACAATCTATATTGCAAGTGGAATCTGGCAGGCGGCAGGATGGTCATCTATTATGTACACAGCAGCATTGGCAAATGCCAGCAAGGAGCTGGAAGAAGCAGCCATCATGGATGGAGCGAATCTTCTGCAGCAGATTTGGTATGTAGAGCTGCCGGCAATTAAAAATATTATTGTAATTCAGTTTATCTTACAGGCCGGAAATATTATGAGTATAGGTTTTGAAAAAGCTTATGCGTTACAGACAGATATGAACTTGCCAGCATCAGAAATCCTGTCTACATATGTATACCGTATCGGACTTTTGAATGGAGATTATGGATATTCTACAGCAGTAGGTCTTTTCAATTCTGTTGTAAATGTTATCTTGCTGATTTTTGTAAACTGGGTTGTTAAGAAACTGAATGACGGAGAAGGATTATAGGAAAGAGGGAGAAAAGATGGAGAAAAAAAAGAAGAAAAAATATTCAAGGACAGACAAAGTAATCCTTGGAATCGGGTTTACCATTCTTGGTTTATTCGTCCTTTCTATAGCAATACCGATTATCTATGTGGTATTAGCGTCCTTTATGGATCCGACTGTTTTGAATAACCAGGGATTGAGTTTTAACATTAAGGACTGGACATTAGACGCATATCGAAGAGTGTTACAGAATAAAATGATCTGGCGTGGATTCTTAAATTCTTTCCTGTATTCACTTGCATTTACAGTTATTTCCGTTTTTGTGACATTGCTGGCAGCATATCCGTTGTCTAAAAAAGAATTTGTAGGAAGAAAATTTTTCAATATTATTTTCCTGATCACAATGTTCTTTGGGGGTGGAATGATTCCTACATTCATTTTGATCAATCAGCTGCACATGGTGAATACGGTGTGGGCAATCCTGATTCCGGGGGCATTTAATGTATGGAATATGATTCTCGCAAGAACTTATTATCAATCAATTCCGACAGAATTAAGAGAAGCATCTGCGCTTGACGGGGCGAATGAGATCCAACATTTCTTTAAAATTATGATTCCGGTATGTAAGCCGATCATTGCAGTTCTGGCACTCTGGTCTTTCGTTGGAATGTGGAACAGTTATTTCGATGCAATGATTTATTTGAATGATGCAAATCTGCAGCCGTTGCAGTTAGTGCTCCGTTCTATCCTGGTACAGAATACACCACAGCCGGGAATGATCGCCGATATCCAGAGCACGGCAGAAATGGCAAAAATAGCAGAACAGCTTAAATATGCAACCATTGTAGTATCAAGTTTACCACTGTTAGTAATGTACCCGTTCTTCCAGAAATATTTTGACAAAGGAATTATGGTAGGATCGGTAAAAGGCTAATAAGAAAGGAACGATACAGATATGAAGAAAAGAAAAGTAAATGCATTACTTGTAATTGTACTGTCTATGACGATGATGGTAGGAGTTGCAGGATGTGGAAAAGAGCGGCAGCTTGCAGCTGAAATTGATCCGGATACACCTGTATCGGAAGTGCAGTTTCCATTGAAGGAAACCGCAGAACTTTCCTTTATTACAAGTGCACCGGCTACATCAACACAGGAGCCAAATGAACGAGTGATCTTTCAGCGTATGGAAGAGCAGACCAATGTTCATATTGACTGGACTTGTTTTGTATCAGATCAGTTTTCTGATAAGAAAAACCTGGCACTTGCCCAGTTTGGAAATCTGCCGGATGGATTATTCAATGCCGGAATGAGTGAGTATGATCTGTTGCGTTATGCAAAGCAGGGAATCATTATTCCATTGGAAAATCTGATAGATAAATATATGCCGAATTTACAGGCAGTATTTGAAAAATACCCAGAATACAGGACAATGTGTACAGCACCGGATGGGCATATTTATTCATTTCCATGGATTGAACAGCTTGGAGCTGGGAAAGAAGCCATTCAGGCAATCGGAGATATTCCGTATATTAACAAAAAATGGCTGGATTATCTTGGACTTGAGATTCCGACAACAACAGATGAATTGGAACAGGTATTAATTCAGTTCCGTGATCATGCAGATGAACTTGAAAAAGAATTTTCAATTGAAGGTGATGTGATCCCAATGTCATTTATTATCAATAATGGAGATCAGGATCCTGCAATTTTGATCAATGGATTTGGAGAGGGTTATGGAGATACAGGGGATCATTTCGCTGTAACGGATGAAGGAAAAGTTATTTATACAACGGTTCAGGAGGGGTATAAAGAAGGAATTGAATGGTTGCATAGGCTTGTAACAGAGGATCTGGTTGACCCGGAAGCATTTACACAAGAGTGGTCCACCTATGTAGCAAAAGGAAAGAATCATCGATATGGTCTCTGCTTTACATGGGATATTGCAAATATTGATAACAATGAAGATTATGTTATGCTGCCGGCTTTGACAGGACCGAATGGAATGAGAAATATCACAAGACAGAACAACAGCGAAACAAGCGGATTCGATCGTGGAAGATGTGTCCTTACATCCAGCTGTCGTGACACAGCACTTGCTGCTGCATGGATCGATCAGATGTATGCACCCCTTCAGTCACCACAGAATAACTGGGGAACTTATGGAGAAAAGGATTCTTTTAACATTTTTGAACTGACCAAAAATAAAGATGGCGGAGAAATGCTGAAGCACATGGATCTTGGAACGCAGTCGCCGGTAGAAGTACGTGAGGCACAATCTGTAAATGGTCCACTTGCAGTACTGAATGAATATTATGATGTATATGTAACACAGCCGGAAGATGCAAAATGGCGTTTAGACAATATGCATGAAACTTATTTACAGGATATGAATAGCAAGTATGTTTACCCAAATGTCTTTATGAGCATTGATGATACCAATAAAGTATCTCAGTACGATACCGATATTAAAAAATATGCAGAGCAGAAGAAAGCAGACTGGATCCTGAATGGAGGAATTGAAAAAGAGTGGGATTCCTATCTGAAGAAAATGGAACAGTATGGACTTTCTGATTATCTTTCAATTAAACAGAAATACTTTGATCAGTATCAAGAGTCATTGAGTGAAGAAAAATAACGATACGAATAATAGGAGGATTCGCATGAGTGAGATGTTAGAAAAGGCTAGAAAATATGAAGATGAACAGGGAAAGCAGATAAAAGCAGAAGACAGACCGGTTTTTCATGTGAGTCCATATGTCGGATGGATGAATGATCCGAATGGTTTTTCATACTATCGGGGAGAGTATCATCTTTTTTATCAGTATCATCCATACGATACATACTGGAACAGTATGCATTGGGGGCATGTGGTTAGTAAGGATCTGCTTCACTGGGAATATCTTCCGGCAGCTTTGGCACCGGATGAAGAGTATGATAAGATTGGATGCTTTTCAGGAAGTGCAACAGAGTTAGGAGACGGCAGACAGCTGCTCATCTATACTGCAGTGGATCAGGAGAAAATGGAAGATGGAACGGTAAGGGATATTCAGACACAGGCAGTGGCTGTTGGCGATGGAAAAGATTATAAGAAATATGAGAAGAATCCGGTTCTGACAGCCAAAGATCTTCCGGAAGGTGCAAGTAAAGTGGATTTTCGTGATCCAAAGATCTGGAAAGGAAAAGACGGGAACTTCTATTGTGTTATCGGAAGCAGACCAGCAGACGGAAGTGGACAGATTCTTCTTTATAGAAGCAAGGATGGATTTGAGTGGGAATTTGTCAGCATCCTTGCAGAAAATAAGAAACGTTTTGGAAAGATGTGGGAATGTCCGGACTTCTTTGAACTGGATGGAAAACACGTTCTTTTGACCAGTCCGCAGGATATGTTGCCGGAAGGCTTCGAATTTCATAATGGAAACGGTACTTTATGTATCATAGGAGAAATGGACAAAGATACATATACTTTAAAAGAGCAGTTTACGCAATCTGTGGATTATGGAATTGATTTTTATGCAATGCAGACGTTGGAAGCCCCGGATGGCAGGAGAATTATGATTGGTTGGATGCAGAACTGGGATACACTAGCTCATCGTGATAACGATTCGAAGTGGTTTGCACAAATGAGTCTGCCGAGAGAATTGTCTGTAAAAAATGGAAGACTTTACCAAACTCCAGTCAAAGAACTTGATGCAATGCGTAAAAACAGAGTTGAGTACAACAATGTGGTAATAAATAATGATATAATTACATTAGATAAAATCGAAGGACGAACCATAGACATGGAACTTGTGATACGTCCGGAAGATAAGGGGAATGTCTATAAAAAATTTGCATTACGCTTTGCACAGAATGAGAAGTTTCATACAGAACTGAGTTTCCGCCCGGATGAGTCTGTCCTGAAAATTGATAGAAAATTTTCAGGAAGTGAACGAGCATTGGTTCATCAGAGAAGATGCCGGGTAAATGGAGATGCCGATGAATTAAAGCTTCGTGTGATTTTGGATAGATTTAGCGCAGAGATATTTATTAATGATGGCGAGCAGGTTATGTCGGCTGTCCTATTTACAGAACAAGAGGCAAAAGGAATTTCATTTTTTGCTGAAGGTGCAGCTAAAATCGATGTAGTGAAATACGATCTGGTTTAGAAAATACATGATAAAACTTACATGGAGTTTGAAGACGTATGGATAATGATAGGGGGATTCCTGGAACGGGAATCCCCTTTGTAGTATAGGAGCATAGAGTATTGATGATAGAGGAAAGAAGAAAAAGATATGAGAAGGAACTGCATGAAAAATATCTGCAGTTATATCACAATGAACAATGTTATGAAGAACTAATGCAGATGTTGGAAGGGGCTTATCAGGACAGATCGGCGGAGCTTAGGAGATTAGACGGTAGAAGAGAGAAAGAACCAAACTGGTATCGCAACAGAAATATGCTTGGAATGACGATGTATCCGAAGCTGTTTGCGGGGGGATTAAAAGGTGTGATAGAACACTTGGATTATCTGTCAGAGCAGAAGATTACCTATCTTCATTTGATGCCGCTTTTAAAGATGCCTCATCCATATAATGACGGTGGGTATGCGGTGGAAGATTTTAAGCAGGTCGATTCGGAAATAGGAACAAACGAAGAGTTAAAAAGACTGACAAAAGAGCTGAGAAAGCGTGGCATCAGCTTATGTCTGGATGTAGTTATGAATCATACGGCAGATACACATGAGTGGGCGATACGAGCCAAGAGAGGCGAACAGGAATATATGGATCGTTATCAGTGCTATGAGACGCGAGAAATTCCGGATCAATTTGAAAAGACTATGCCGCAAGTGTTTCCGGAAACCGCTCCGGGAAATTTTACATGGTGTGAAGAGATGCACAGGCATGTACTGACAACATTTTATACTTATCAATGGGATTTGAATTATCATAATCCGAAAGTATTTAATGAAATGATTGGGAATATCCTGTATCTGGCAAATCTTGGAGTAGAAGTGTTTCGTATTGATGCAGTTCCTTATATCTGGAAAGAATTAGGAACAAGCTGCAGAAATCTTCCCCAGGTTCATAGTATTGTCCGGATGCTGCGTATCATTGTTGAAATGATCTGCCCGGCTGTGATCCTGAAAGGTGAGGTTGTTATGGAACCAAAAGAACTGCCGGTTTATTTTGGAACAGAGAGTGAACCGGAATGTCATATGTTATATGGAGTTTCCAGCATGGTAAATTTGTGGGCAGCACTGGCTACGAGAGACACAAGGATGTTGAAGCATCAGATGGATGTGATCCACAGCCTTCCGAAGAACTGCTATTTTGTCAATTACCTTCGCTGTCATGATGATATTGGCTGGGGACTGGATGAAGAACAGGAGAAAAAGCTGGAAATAAACCCAATCCGGCACAAAGAATATTTGTATCATTTCTTTGAAGGTACTTATCCATATAGCTTTGCGCGAGGAGAATTATATAATTACGATCCAGCGACGAAAGATGCCAGAAGCTGTGGAACAACTGCGAGTTTGTGCGGAATTGAAAAAGGTGGATTTGAAGGGGATTTAGAACAGGTGAAACAAGGAATCCAAAGAGTGCTCATGATGCATGCGGCATGTATGAGTATGGAAGGATTTGTAATGCTTTCATCCGGGGACGAGATCGGTCAGGTAAATGATTATGATTATAAGAAAAATCCAGATACTGCTGCGGATAGCAGGTATCTGCACCGCAGTCCGTTCCAGTGGGACAATGCAGACAAGAGAAAAAAAGCGGGTACAGTACAGTACGACATCTGGAATGGTCTGAAGCAGATGGAAGAAATACGGCGTCAGGAAAATTGCTTTGGAGAAACTGCCGGTATTTCTACCTGGGATACAGGAAATTATGCGGTTTTTGCGATTAGAAGAACAGCAGGAAATGAAGAATTAATCTGTCTGGCTAATTTTTCAGAATATGGACAGAATGCATGGCTGAATTGTCTGGAAGGTGAATATGAGGATTTATTTACAGGAGAAAAACTGGAAATAAATTCGGTATGGATGAATCCTTATCAGTACAGATGGTGCGTGAAAAAACAGGAATTTTATGGAAAAAGCAATGTCATTTTTGGAGGCAGAATGGAGAATATAATGAAAAAATATGATGTAGTGGCACTTGGAGAATTGTTAATTGATTTCACAGAAAATGGAAAAAGTAATCAGGGAAATCCACTTTTTGAGGCAAATCCGGGAGGAGCGCCATGCAATGTACTTGCAATGCTGACGAAACTCGGACATAAGACGGCATTTATCGGAAAAGTAGGGGAAGACTTTTTCGGAGAACAGCTGAGAGATGCGATAACAGAAGCAGGGATTGATGCAGGTGGATTATGTACAGATAAGGAAATCCATACGACACTTGCTATGGTACATACTTATCCGGATGGAGACAGAGATTTTTCGTTTTATCGTAATCCGGGAGCGGATATGATGCTGAATAAAGAAGAGGTTCAGGCAGAACTTATTAAAGAAACAAAAATCTTCCATTTCGGAACGTTGTCCATGACACATGGAGGAGTGCGCGAAGCAACAAAAGAAGCAATCCGTATTGCAGAAGAATCCGGTGCAGTTATTTCCTTTGATCCGAACTTACGTCCACCACTTTGGAACTCTTTGGATGAGGCAAAGGAACAGGTATTGTATGGATTAGCACATTGTCAGATTCTGAAAATTTCAGACAATGAAATCCAATGGCTGACAGGTGAAGAAGACTATACGGCAGGGGTAAATTGGATTAGAGAAAGATATCAGATTCCGCTGATCCTTGTATCTATGGGAAAAGAAGGAAGTCGTGCATACTATAACGGAACGATGGTAGAAGTAAAACCGTTCCTTCAGAAGAATACAATTGAGACGACAGGAGCAGGAGATACATTTTGTGGTTGTGTATTACATTATATCTGTGAACACGGAATGGAAGGTTTAGAGGAAGAAAACCTGAAGGAAATGCTGACTTTTGCAAATGCGGCAGCATCTGTGATTACAACAAGAAAAGGGGCACTGCGTGTAATGCCAACCAGAGATGAAATTCAGAATCTGCAATGTTAATCATGGAAGTTCAGGCAGAGTCGGATATGATAAGCAATTATATCGAAATGTATCACCTTGCTCCGGCAAAGTACATGAATCAGAAACACTGGCTGGCAGTTCCAATGGATAAACAGTGCGAAGAAAAGGATTGACATTTCTGGCGGTGCATTCCATAATGACAATAGCAGTTTGATAGAGCTAACAAGAGCGGGAGCGTGACATGAGGAAAAAGAATTCTTATAGATGGCTGATATGGATTTTTCTGGCTGTAATTCTGATAGGTGTGGCATTGTGGAATATTCTGCCGCCGTATATTGATCGATGGCAGTCGACGAAAGATTATGAAAAACTTGCCGAAGAATATGTCAGTGATGAATCCGAACCAGATGACGGGAAGCAGAAGAAAAAAGACTGGTGGAGCACCGACATTAAAGTCGAATTTGACCAGTTAAAAACAGAAAACCCGGACGGCATCGGCTAGATACGGTTCGACGATCAGAATGAGCTTGGTATCAACTATCCTATCGTGCACTCCGGGGACAACGAAAAATATCTGCGCAAAGATATCCATGGCAATAAGCATATCGCCGGAAGTATCTTTCTGGAAGGACTGAATCAGTCAGATTTTTCCGACCTTTATAACATCATTTACGGACACAACATGAACAATGGCAGTATGTTCGGCAGTCTGAAGAAATACAAGGATGAAGGCTTCTGGAAAAAGAACCAGTACTTTACGGTCTATACCGAAAGCACTGCCTACCGCTATCAGATCTTCTCCTATGAGGATGCGGTGAATGGCGGCAATGTATATAAAGTCGGTTATCAGCCGGGGGAAGAATACCAGACGTTTATTGACGAGATGGTAAAAGACTCGGATTTTGATACCGGGATCAGACCAAAGTCAACGAACAAGATCCTGACGCTGTCCACCTGTACCGGGAATGGATACAGCAAACGGTTTGCTGTTCATGCGGTATGTATCGATACCCAGACAACAGACCAGACAAAATTAAAGGAAACGGATGATTAACAGGTAAAATGCATTGACAAACTTAAAAAAAGAACAATATAATGGGGAAAACCATGGTTTGAAGTAACTAACCAGAAGCAAAAGAGGAAAACAAGAACACAGAGAGTGAAGTAATGGCGGATAAAAAAAACAGAAAACAGAAATATTGATACTGCAAAAGCCAGAGGAGAACTGGAAGAAGACCTTCTGGAGTATGTCTATCGGAAATGGAGACAGGGCAGACAGATTACATCAAAGGAATATGCCAGAACAACAGGAAACGACCAGTGAGGTTCTTTTTTTGTATAAAAAATATCCTGTAAATTCTGTTTTAGAGAGTAAAAAAACTGTAGCTGAGGGGCTGTGAAAAAAGAACAGTCCCGAAAAAAATTTTGCCAATGCTAATTCAAGATTATCTGGACATCTGTGATCCAGTGCTGACTTTTGACAGAGTTATGGGAGAAATCGAACTGGAGAAATATCTGGATAACAAGTCGAAAATGACACAAATCTCACAGTATGAGCTTCAAAAGGGAAACTGGAAAGAAGAAATTGATTAAGCATTTGGAATATCAGATTTCCAATGCCGATGAAGCGTCTTTAAAAGAATATCGTGTGAATCTGCGACATTTGTAAAATCGAAAGGATTCTTTATGATTGGAATAAATATAAAAGACATACAAGCAATCTTAAAAGCTGGTGAAAAAAAAATCTCAAAAAATTAGCACTCACCTCTTGACAGTGCTAATAATACGTGCTATAGTACAGGTAGAACAAAGGAAGGGGAACGAAAAGAAAGGTTCGCCAGAGAGTGTTCCGAACGTATTATGAGTGTTTGAAAGGAGACAGGACTTATGTTAATGCCTAGTATTTTTAATAATAATTTATTTGATGATGATTGGTTTGGATTTCCGTTTTACGGATATGCAGATAAAGCAGAGAACAGAGCAGAAAAGAAGCTCTATGGACATCATGCGAATAATCTGATGAAGACAGATATCAAGGAAATGAAAGATGGATATGAACTTGAGATTGATCTTCCAGGGTTCAAGAAAGATGAAGTTACTGCAGAATTGAAAGATGGTTATCTGACAGTCAGTGCGGCGAAAGGTCTTGATCAGGATGAACAGGAGAAAGAAACCGGCAGGTATATCCGCCGTGAACGTTACGCAGGAGCATGTCAGAGAAGTTACTATGTTGGTGAAGATATCACAGAAGAAGATATCAAAGCAGAATTTAAACATGGTATTCTGAAACTCTTTGTTCCGAAAAAAGAAGCAAAACCAGCGGTAGAAGAGAAGAAATATATCACAATTGAAGGTTAATATAGAAGATAAATTTTCCCCGGAGAGCAATCTCCGGGGTGTTTTACAGGCAGGAGGTGACAGAACATGGCAGCAAAGCGGGATTACTACGAGGTGCTCGGAGTAGCAAAGAATGCAGATGAGAAGACAATCAAAAAAGCTTACCGGAAGATGGCAAAGAAGTATCATCCGGATACCAATGCCGGAAATCCGGATGCAGAAAAGAAATTCAAAGAAGTAACAGAAGCCTATTCAGTACTGAGTGATCCGGAAAAGAAGAAGATGTATGACCAGTTTGGACACGCCGCATTTGACCAGTCTGCAGGAGGCAGCTATCAGGGCAGTGGATTTGGAAATGGTTTCCAGGGATTCAAAAGTGGTCCTGGAGGATATCAGGAGTATCATTTTACAGGAAATGCAGATGATATTTTCGGAGATATGTTTAAAGATATCTTCCATGGAAGCAGCAGTAAAAGCACAGATGGTTTCGGAGGTCATGGTTTTCACAGAAGCAGTTTCTATGACGATGGATCCGGATTTGGTGGCTTCGGAGGATTTGGCGGTCACGGGTCAGCAGGCTTTGATCAGAAAGGACAGGATCTGAATGCCAGTGTATCTGTTACATTTGATGAGGCAGCATTTGGATGTGATAAAAGAATTACTCTGCAGGATCAGAGCGGAAAGGCGCAGACACTTGAGGTGCATATTCCGGCAGGAATTGACAGTGGAAAGAGTATAAGACTTCGTGGAAAAGGGATGCCTGGAACCGGAAAAGGCGGTGCAGGAGATCTGCTTCTGAAAGTAACTGTTCAGCCAAAAGCCGGATATGAACGAAAAGGTATGGATGTTTATACAACGGTCAGCATTCCTTATACAACGGCTGTGTTTGGTGGAGAAGCAAGGGTGCATACCCTGTATGGTGATGTGATGTGCAAGATTAAAGAAGGAACACAGTCAGGAAGCAGGATTCGTTTAAGAGGAAAAGGAATCGTTTCCATGAAGGATGCAAATGTCCATGGTGATCAGTATGTAACGGTACAAATTCAGGTTCCGAAACATTTAAATGCAGAAGCAAGACAGAAACTGATGGAATATAAGAAAGCCGCTGCCGGAGGAAGATAAAGGATCCGGGGCGTTTCATATAGATGGGACTCAGAAAATGAGTCCGATGATTTAACAGGGAAGTAAAAATTTGTATAGATTTAGCACTCGACTCTTGACAGTGCTAACAACAAGTGCTATAGTTCGAGTAGAACAAAGATAGCAAGGCAAAGGAGGGACTCATGTTATGAATATCAATAAATTTACACAAAGTTCTATGGCGGCAGTACAGAACCTTGAAAAGATTGCGGCAGATTATGGCAACCAGGAAATTGAACAGGAACATCTTCTGTATTCTTTGCTTACAATAGATGACAGCCTGATTCTCAAGCTGATTGAGAAGATGGGCATTACAAAAGAGACAATGATGAACCGTGTGGAAGAGCTTTTACGGAAGCGTCCGAAGGTACAGGGCGGTCAGATGTATATTGGTCAGAATCTGAATAATGTGCTGATCCATGGCGAGGATGAGGCAAAGCAGATGGGTGATGAATATGTATCGGTTGAGCATCTGTTCCTCGCACTTCTGAAATATGCGAACCGTGAGATCAAAGGTATGATGAAGGAACTTGGAATCACAAGGGAAAGCTTCCTTCAGGTACTTTCTTCGGTAAGAGGTAATCAGCGAGTAACCAGTGATAATCCGGAAGCTACTTATGATACCTTGAACAAATACGGGGAAGATCTGGTAGAAAAAGCCAGGGAGCAGAAGCTGGATCCGGTCATCGGACGTGATGCAGAGATCCGGAATGTGATCCGTATCCTGTCACGTAAGACAAAGAACAACCCGGTTCTGATCGGTGAACCTGGTGTAGGTAAGACAGCAGCAGTAGAAGGTCTGGCACAGCGTATCGTGCGTGGTGATGTACCGGAAGCTTTGAAAGATAAAAAAGTATTTGCACTGGATATGGGAGCACTGGTTGCAGGTGCCAAGTATCGTGGTGAATTTGAAGAGCGTCTGAAAGCAGTTCTGGAAGAAGTCAAGAACAGTGATGGAAACATCATCCTGTTTATCGATGAGCTGCATACCATTGTAGGTGCCGGAAAGTCAGACGGTGCAATGGACGCCGGAAATATGTTAAAACCAATGCTTGCCCGTGGTGAGCTGCATTGTATTGGTGCGACAACTCTGGATGAGTATCGCCAGTATATCGAAAAGGATGCCGCTCTGGAACGTCGTTTCCAGCCGGTTATGGTGGATGAGCCTTCAGTTGAGGATGCCATTTCTATCCTTCGTGGATTGAAAGAGCGTTATGAAGTATTCCATGGTGTCAAGATCACAGACAGCGCACTGGTTGCGGCGGTTACTCTGAGTAACCGTTATATTTCAGACCGTTTCCTTCCGGATAAGGCAATCGACCTGGTTGATGAAGCATGTGCATCCATTAAGACAGAGCTGGATTCTATGCCGACAGAGCTGGATGAACTGAACCGTAAGATCATGCAGCTGGAGATTGAAGAAGCCGCTTTGAAGAAAGAGGATGACCGACTGAGCAAGGAAAGACTGCAGAAACTGCAGGAAGAACTTGCCGAAGAACGGGAAAAATTCGCAAAGCAGAAAGCACAGTGGGATAACGAAAAACATTCTGTTGAACATGTACAGAAGATTCGTGAGCAGATTGAACAGCTGAACCGTGAAATCGAAGCAGCTCAGAGGAGCTATGATCTGAACAAGGCAGCAGAGCTTCAGTACGGACGTCTTCCACAGTTGCAGAAACAGCTGGAAGAAGAGGAAGCAAAGGTAAAAGATGAAGATCTGTCACTGGTTCATGAAAGTGTTACCGATGATGAGATTGCCAAGATCATTTCCCGCTGGACTGGCATTCCGGTTGCAAAATTAAACGAAAGCGAGAGAAGCAAGACACTGCACCTTGCAGATGAACTTCACAAACGTGTCATCGGACAGGACGAAGGCGTTACGAAAGTAACCGATGCAATCATCCGTTCCAAAGCAGGAATCAAAGATCCGACTAAGCCGATTGGTTCCTTCCTCTTTCTTGGACCTACAGGTGTAGGTAAAACAGAGCTTGCAAAAGCACTTGCCGAGAATCTGTTTGATGATGAGAACAATATGGTGCGTATCGATATGAGTGAGTACATGGAGAAATATTCTGTGTCCCGTCTGATCGGAGCGCCTCCGGGATATGTCGGATATGATGAGGGCGGTCAGCTTACGGAAGCCGTTCGCAGAAAACCGTATTCCGTAGTGCTTTTCGATGAAGTAGAAAAAGCACATCCGGATGTATTTAACGTACTTCTGCAGGTACTGGATGACGGACGTATCACGGACTCACAGGGACGTACCGTTGATTTCAAGAATACGATCTTGATCATGACATCGAACATCGGATCTTCTTATCTGCTGGATGGTATCGATGAAAATGGCGATATCAAACCAGAGGCAGAGGAGATGGTCATGAATGATCTGAGAGCACATTTCAGACCGGAATTTCTGAACCGTCTGGATGAGACGATTATGTTCCGTCCGCTGACGAAAGATAATGTCTACTCTATCATCAGCCTGCTTGTCAATGATATCAATAAACGGCTTGCAGATAAAGAACTGAGGATCGAGCTTACTGAAGCAGCCAAACAGCTTGTAGTGGAAGGCGGATATGATCCGACCTATGGTGCAAGACCATTGAAGAGATATCTTCAGAAGAATGTTGAAACCGAGGCAGCTAAACTGATCCTGGAAGGAAATGTTGGCAGCGGAGATACGATCCTGATCGATAATGTGGATGGAAAACTTACTGCAAGGATCAAGCAGCACTTAAGAGAAGTATAAGATAAGGAAAATAGATGGATATGAGCAGTAGGACAATGAAAAAAGGTTTTGTCCTACTGCTTTTTCGGTTAATAAAATTTCAGATCTGTGAAATAATGTGAGTAAAGAGAAAAAACTAGGAGGACACATTATGAGCGGAATGAAATTTGAAAAAGAAATCTTTATGAAGTATTTGATCGAGCGGGAAGCATCGGAGGCAACAAAGAAGAAATATATGACAGATGTAACGACTTTTTATTCCTATGCAGCAGAAGCGGAAGAAATAGATAAGGAACTTCTGCTTGCTTACCGGGAGTGGCTGATGCAGCATTATGCAGTAAGCAGTGTAAATTCGATGCTTGTGGCACTGAATCAGTATTTACTTGCCGTTGGGCTTGGAAAATGGAAGCTCCGCAGAGTCCGTGTACAGGGCTGTAATTCAAAGATGATGGAAAGAGAACTGCAGAAATCCGATTATATCAAACTGGTGCGGAAAGCAAAAGAGCAGGGAAAGGAACAGCTTGTAATGATTATGGAGACGCTTGCAGGGACAGGAATCCGGATCAGTGAGCTAAGATATTTTTCAGTTGATAGTGTTCAAAGCGGGATCGTGAAGGTGTGGAATAAAGGAAAATACAGACCGGTTATTTTAACGGATCAGTTGAGAAAAAGACTGTTGTATTATATAAGAAAAAACAGGATTCAAAAGGGAAATGTGTTTATAACGAGATCGGGTCATGAAAAAGACCGGTCGAATATATGGAGAGAATTAAAACAGCTTGCAGTAAGTGCGGGGGTGGAAACCGAAAAAGTATTTCCGCACAATTTCAGACATATGTTTGCAAGAATTTTTTACAGGGTTACTGGGAATCTGTTGCAGCTTGCGGATATTCTGGGACACAGCAGTATCGAGGTGACAAGGATTTATGCTTCGGATGGAATTATGGAATGGAAAAAGAGCATGGAAATGTTAGAGATGCTTGTAGAATGACGACATAATGTTAATTATGTTGTAATATAAATCGTCCAAACTCAGTCCAACTATATTCTAGTCTGTATTACAAAGACTGTCAACATTAAAAAACGTTACAAAAATGCAAAACAGTCCTTTCACTTTAATTATGTAAAACATTTATTTTTTCCTTTTTATTTTCATATTTTCGAGTCAAAATACCTATATCGAAAACTACAACATAATTAACATTATGTAGAAAAGAGGGAACATATGGAAAGAGATATATTTGATGATATGATAAAGAGAGTGGACTGTTCATATGTATCCGATCTGAGATACAACAAAAAAATAGTAGAATCCAAGCTGAAAACGATGGATTTAAGTTTATATAATGAGAAGCAGCTGGAAGAATTTGCACAATATGTATTTAACTGTGGATGGAGTGAAATCGGCGGTAAGCTTGATAAATAAAAGATAAAATAATGAAAATGGATGCGGGATATGATAAAATGAATATCATATTCCGTATTTTTTGTGTATACGATGAGCCAAGTGCAGATTTGTGCTTGCAAAAGGATCTGCATTTGTCGAATGTACATCACCTGGCTGTTAAGCGAGATGGTGTACAAAGTATACAAATCGAGCAGGAGTCAGCCTGCTCGATTATTTACAGAGAGGAGACAGCAGGAATGTCACACATCATTTTCCATATAGATGTCAATTCAGCCTACCTTAGTTGGACGGCAGTAGAACAACTGAAAAATGGTGCCGATGTGGATATCCGCACGATCCCCGCGATCATCGGCGGTGACAGAGAATCACGTCACGGGATCGTATTGGCGAAATCTCCTTCGGCAAAGAAATTCGGCATCCGGACGGGAGAGCCGGTGGTAAATGCGTTCCGCAAGTGTCCGAATCTTCACATGGATCCGCCAAATCACAGGATGTACAGGGAGTATAGCCGGAGACTGATGGATTTCCTGAAAACCTATACACCGGAAATCGAGCAGGTCAGTGTGGACGAGTGCTATATGGATTTTACCGGAATCGCACAGCGTTTTTCTTCGCCGGTGGAGGCTGCGTATGAAATCAAAGCCCGGGTTTATGAAAAGTTTGGGTTTACCGTGAATGTGGGGATTTCGACAAACAAGCTTCTGGCAAAAATGGCATCAGACTTTGAAAAGCCAAACCGTGTCCACACTCTTTTCCCGGAAGAGGTCAAGGAAAAAATGTGGCCGCTTCCGGTGAGTGAGCTTTTTATGGCAGGGAAGTCCAGTGTGGCGATTCTGGAAAAGCTGGAAATCCGGACAATTGGTGAGCTTGCGCAGACAGATCCGAAGCTTCTGGAATTCCATTTGAAAAGTCATGGGAGAACGCTGTGGGAATTTGCGAATGGAATCGGTGATGCAAAGGTGCAATCCGAGGAGACCGCAGCAAAGGGTGTCGGTAATTCCACCACACTTCCAAAAGATGTGGAAAAGGCAGAGGATGCAAAAAAGGTTCTATTTTCTCTGGCAGAAAGTGTGGGAAAGAGACTAAGGAAAGCAGGGCAGAAAGCCAATATGGTTAGTGTGGAAATCCGCTACAGTGATTTTCAGAATGTATCTCACCAGAAGCAGCTTGGCAGAGCATCCGGTGCAGATCAGGTGATCTACGAGGCGGCCTGCAGTCTGTTCGATGAGTTGTGGAACGGTGAGCCGATCAGATTGCTTGGTGTTCGCACAGCGAAGCTTGTGGATGAAGATGAACCGGAGCAGTTAAGCCTGTTTGACCTGCAATTCGAGGTGAAATCTGAGAAGCCGAAGAAGAGCATGGAAAAGCTGAAAAAGCTCAGTGCGGCAATGGGAGAGATCCGCGGAAAGTATGGGGCGGATGCGGTGATACGGGGCAGTGTTCTGGAGCAGAGAGAAAAAGAGAAGAAATATGAAAAGAAACAGTTCTGAAAATTTTCCGGGAAACTTTCAGAGCTTTCAGAGCTGTTTCCGCGCCTTGACACCTAAAGAGCCACTGGAGTATAATGAGATGATATGTAGAAATATAAGGGGATAGAAAGGAGCTTCTTTAAACAATGGAATTTAAAGACAGAGAATTTATTCCGGTACTGCTTGGTGGAGATATCAATACTTACAGTGTTGCCCGCGCATTTTATGAGCAGTATCAGGTGAAGACATATATATTTGGAAAGTTTGCAACAGGACCGAGTTACGGAAGTAAGATCATCGAATATCATCCGAATCCGAAGATTGATACGGACGATTATTTTCTTCAGACAGTCAATGGATTTGCAAAAAAGCATAAAGACAAAAAGATTATGCTCATCGGATGTGGTGACAGTTATGTGGCGCTGATCAGTAAGCATAAGGCAGAGCTTGAGAAAAATATTATCGCACCATATATCGATTTTGATCTGATGAACAGTCTGCAGCAGAAAGAGACTTTCTACAAGTTGTGCGAAAAGCATGGGGTAGATTATCCGGGAACGATTATTTACGATCAGTCCATGGGACTGGATTTTGAGATGAATTTCCCGTACCCGGTAATTTTAAAGCCGTCTGACAGTATTTCTTACTGGGAGCATCCGTTTGCAACCCAGAATAAGATCTACACGATCAAGGACAGAAAAGAACTGGAAAAAGTAATTCGGGATATCTATGGGGCAGGTTATACAGATAAACTGATCATCCAAGATATGATTCCGGGAAATGATGAATATATGCGTGTTCTGACTTCTTATTCTGACCGGAATGGAAAAGTTAAAATGATGTGTCTGGGACATGTACTCCTGGAAGAACACACACCACACGGACTTGGAAATCATGCAGTTATCATCACAGAGCCAAACGAAGAGCTGATGATGAAGGTGAAGAATCTGCTGGAAGATTTGCACTATGTAGGATTCTCCAACTTTGATATCAAGTATGACAGGCGTGATGGCAAATACCGTTTCTTCGAGATCAACACCCGCCAGGGACGAAGTAATTATTATGTGACAGGATCTGGATTCAATGTTGCAAAATATGTAGTAGAAGAATATGTTTACGGAAAAGAACTGCCGCTTGAATTTGCAAAAGAAGAACATCTCTGGATGACAGTACCGAAGGCAGTTGCTTTCAAATATATCAAAGAAGAAGCAAACCGTGAGAAGATGAGACGCCTTCTTAAGGAAAAGAAGATGGTCAATCCGGTATTTAAGAGAGGTGATTTTAAACCAAGACGTTATCTTGCTATGGTGAAGAATCATCTCAGACAGTTTGGTAACTTTAAGAAATATTACAGCTAAGAGAAGCTGAAACAGGGAGAATGATATGCTGAAAAAATTAGGTGTTATCGGCGGAATGGGACCGGAGGCGACAAGTTTTTATTATGCAAGAGTGATCGCGAGGACAAAGGCGGAGAGTGATCAGGAGCATATCAACATGATCATTTTAAGTCATGCGACAATGCCGGACAGGACACAGGCAATCCTTACAGGAAATAAGATTCCGTTTCTGAAAGCAATCACACAGGACGCAAGAGATCTGGAGATGCTGGGAGTGGAAAATATTGCGATTCCGTGCAATACCTCGCACTATTTCCTGGAAGATATCCAGAAATCTACAAGTGTTCCGATCATCAATATGGTAGAGGAGAGTGTCAGATATGTAGTAGAGGCTCATCCAAAAGTGAAGAAGATCGGGATCATGGGAACAGATGGAACGATGCAGGCAAAGACTTACCACCGAGCCTGCGAAAAATTTGGAATCACACCGGTAGTTCCGGGAGAAGCCTGCCAGAAAGATGTGATGTCGCTGATCTATGATGATATCAAAAAAGGAAAGCCGGGAGACAAGAACAAATTTGACCGTGCTTATAATGATCTGAAGGCAAAAGGCTGTGATGCAGTAATTCTTGCATGCACAGAAATTTCGGTATTCAAAGAATATTATCAGGTACCGGCAGACTGTATGGATGCAATGGATGTTCTGGTAAGAGAATCCATCATCAGATCCGGCGCAGAGTACCGGGAATAATACCGGAAAGAATATAAGGGAGATAAATACCAGATGGAAAAATACACATTACAGGAGTACGCAAATCTGTTACAGAACCTGCGTATGATGAAAGAATTTTATTCAAATGGGGAAGAAGAAAAAAACGTAGGATATCTGACCTATGATTCCAGAGAGGTGACGGAAGGGACATTGTTTATTTGCAAAGGTGCGGCATTTAAGGCTGAGTATCTGGATGCAGCGATCGAAAAAGGTGCGATTGCTTATGTCAGCGAAGTAAAATATGAAACAAAAGAAGATGTTCCATATTTTCTGGTAGACGATATCCGTAAGGCGATGCCTCCACTTGCAGAGAAGTTCAATAATGCACCGTGGAAGAAACTGACGATCACCGGAATCGGCGGAACAAAAGGAAAATCCACTTCTGCTTACTATATGAAAGCAATCGTGGATGATTATATGGAAGCAACCGGTGGAAAGGAAAGTGCAGTCCTTTCTTCAATCGATATTTATGACGGAGTGATCAAGAAAGAATCCCATATTACTACGCCGGAGTCGGTAGAATTGCAGGAGCATCTGCGCCATGCCGTAGAAAGTGGTATTACATTTGCCGAGATGGAAGTATCTTCACAGGCGTTAAAATACAATCGTGTCGATAACATGCAGTTTGATGTGGGAATTTTTCTGAATATTTCAGAGGACCATATCAGTCCGATCGAGCATCCGGATTTTGAAGACTATTTTTCGTCTAAACTGAAAATTTTCGGAAAATCACGTTACGGAGTTGTGAACATGGATGCAGATTTTGCAGACCGTATTCTGAAAGAGTCAAAGGTCTGTGAGAAGGTGCTGACGTTCAGTACAAAGAATCCGGAAGCAGATGTTTATGGTTATGAGATCCAGAAAGACGGACATGAAACGGTATTTATGGTAAAGACAGAGCTGTTTGATGAAGAATTCCGTCTGACGATGCCGGGACTTTTCAATGTGGAAAATGCACTGGCTGTCATTGCGGCATCCATTCTTCTTGAAATCCCGAAGGAGTATATGCACAGCGGTCTTTTGAGGGCAAGATCCAGCGGACGTATGGAGCTTTATGGAAGTGCAGATAAGAATCTGATCGCTGTTGTGGATTATGCACACAACAAGCTTAGTTTTGAAAAGCTGTTCTCTTCAATAAAAGATGAATATCCGGATTATAATATCGTATCGATCTTCGGATGCCCCGGAAAGAAAGCATTTATCCGGAGAAGAGACCTTGGAACGGTAGCGGGTCAGTATGCGAAAAAGGTTTATCTGACAGCGGAAGATCCGGGATATGAGCCGGTAGAGCAGATTTCCAAAGAAATCGCACAGTATGTGGAAGCACAAAACTGTCCGTATGCCATGATCGAGGATCGGGGAGAAGCAATCAAAGCAGCGATGGATGAAGCAGAGGGAAAGACTATTTTCCTGATTACCGGAAAAGGAAATGAGACAAGACAGAAATATGGCTGTGAGTATCTGGACTGCAAATCAGATACACAGTATGTTAAAGAATATCTTGCCGAGTATGATAAAAAGCATCAATAGAAACTGAGAGATGGGTGGGTGTTCCTGCAAACGCACAGGATGCGTGAAAACGAAAGCAGGAAATCCACCCATTTTATATATTTTCATATCCGGTGTGACGTTTGAGGGGAAACAGCATATTCTGAAAACAAAGAGTCCAAAAAGAGGAGCCTTATGAAGCTTTCGGTTCTGTTTAAAAGGATTCAGCATGCGGTGATCCAAATGCCGGAATTAGAAGAAGAGATGGAAATCCGGGGGATTACCTGTAATTCCCAAAAGGCAGAAGAAGACAGTCTGTTTGTCTGCATTCAGGGAAACCGGGCAGATGGACATGATTATATAGAAGAAGCCTGCAACCTTGGGGCATCCTGCATTCTGATAGAAAAACTGGTATCTGGGGGAAGGATGCTGAAGTTTCCGGAAAATGTTGCCGTCGTTCTGGTAAAAGATACACGGGAAGCTCTTGCCGGGATCAGCAGGATCTGGTTTGGAAGTCCTGCTGATAAGTTGAAAGTGATTGGCGTGACCGGCACAAAGGGGAAAAGTACGGTGGCAGTGATGATCCGGGAGATGCTGGAAAGTCTTGGCCAAAAATGCGGACTGATCGGTACGATCGAACACCATCTTGGAAATGAAGTGGTAACTTCGCAAAATACGACCCCGGATGCCTTTACCATTCAGTCGTATTTTGCTAAAATGGTAGAAGCAGGTTGCCACTATGCGGTGATGGAGGTATCTTCACAGGGAATAAAGCAGCATCGGATCGATGGAATTTGGTTTGAAATCGCGGTATTCACTAATTTCGGGGAGGATCACATCGGACCAGGCGAGCATGCAAGTCTTGGGGAATACCGATATTACAAATCATGTCTTTTTGAACAGTGCAGGATTGGAATAGGGAATCTGGATGATGCACAGTGCAGCTATATGTTCCAGAGAAAATGTTGCACGAAATACGGATTTACCTGTCGGGAAGAAGAAGGGCAGGAAAGAGGATTTAGAAACAGTCATGTACTGACGGCAGAAAAAATCAGTTTTCTGATGGAAGGTGGAGAACTTAAAACGGTATTTTATGCAGATGATAGAAAATATGAGCTTGCCCTTCCTGGAAAATTTAATGTGTACAATGCACTGGCTGCTTTACAGACGGTGAGCTGTCTTGGATTTGAAAGAGAAGAAGCAGGAGACGTGTTAAAGCATCTGGTGGTAAGAGGCAGGATGGAACGGGTAGATGCAGGAGAAAATATCCTGTGTTACATTGATTACGCGCATAATGCCATGAGTCTTGCAAAAGTGCTTAAAATGCTGAGAATTTACGAACCAGAACGTATTTTACTGGTGTTTGGATGTGGAGGCAACCGTGCCGGAAGCAGAAGAAGCGGGATGGGAAGAGTAGCAGGAGAGCTTGCGAATCTGACGATCATCACTTCAGATAATCCGAGATGGGAAGAGCCGGCAAAGATTATGGCAGACGTTGAAGAAGGCATCAAAGAAACTTCCGGAGCCTATCGGATGATCCAGGATCGGGAAGAGGCAGTATTCTTTGCGGTAGAAATGGCAAGACAAGGGGATATCCTTCTGATTGCGGGAAAGGGACATGAAAATTACCAGGAGATCCAGGGAGTCAGGTATCCGATGGATGACCGGGAACTGGTGCGAAAAGCCGTCAGGCTGGCTGCACAAAAGAGACAGAAAAAGGAACAGACAGAATGTACGCAGACATTATTATAGATATTACACATGAAAAACTGGATAAAGTATTTCAGTACCGTGTACCGGAAGAACTGGAAGGAGATTTACGGACCGGTGCAGGCGTCATTGTGCCGTTTGGACGTGGCAACCGGGAAACGAAAGGGTACATTGTCGGTTTTTCGGAAACATGTGATTATGATGCGGAAAAAATAAAAAATATTCTGCGCACGGATACATCGAGTGTGATGATTGAGGCAAGGCTGGTCGCACTTGCTGCGTGGATGAAAGAAAATTATGGCGGTACGATGATCCAGGCATTGAAGACGGTGCTTCCGATCAAGCGTACCGAGCAGCAGAAGGAACAGCGGATTTTAAAAAGATGTATTTCCAGAGAAGCAGGCGAAAAGAAGCTGGAAGAATATCTTCACAAGAACCAGAAAGCGCGGGCAAGACTGATGGCAGCACTTTTGGATGATGAAGAGGTAGAATATTCCCTGATCAGTCAGAAGCTGAATATCACGCTGACGGTGGTGAGAGCGCTTGAAGAGCAGGGGGTTCTGAAAATTAAAAATCATAAGATTTACCGGAATCCGGTTAAAGAAAAAGAGCAGCAGCGGCATTTTATTACTTACACGGAGGAGCAGGAAAGAGCAATCCGGACGTTTGAAAACGATTATAAAAAAGGAATCCGAAAGACCTATCTTTTATACGGTGTGACCGGAAGCGGCAAGACAGAGGTCTATATGGAAATGATCCGGCAGGTGGTAAAGGAAAAGCGCCAGGCAATCGTGCTGATCCCGGAGATCGCATTGACTTACCAGACGGTGATGCGCTTTTACAGGACATTTGGGGAACGCGTTTCCATCATGAATTCCAGACTTTCAGCGGGAGAGCGGTATGACCAGATGATGCGGGCGAAAAAAGGAGAGATTGATGTGATGATCGGTCCAAGATCTGCACTTTTTACCCCGTTTCCGAGTCTTGGGCTGATCGTGATCGATGAGGAACATGAGGCAGCTTATAAAAGTGAACAGGTTCCCCGGTATCATGCGCGGGAGACGGCAATCGAACGCGCAAGCCTGGAAGGGGCAAGTGTGGTACTGGGATCGGCAACCCCTTCCATGGAAGCATTTTACCGGTGCGAGCTGGGAGAGTATACGTTGCTGGAATTAAAGAGGCGGACTGCAAAAGCAGAACTCCCGGAGGTCTACACGGTGGATATGCGTGAAGAACTGCAAAAAGGGAACCGTTCTATTTTAAGTGACAGGCTCCATGAGCTGATGGAAGACCGTCTGAAAAAGAAGGAACAGATCATTTTGTTTCTGAATCGAAGAGGGTATGCCGGATTCCTTTCTTGCAGGTCCTGCGGATATGTAGTAAAATGTCCTCATTGTGATGTTTCACTGGCAGCGCACAATAATGGGAAAATGGTGTGCCACTACTGTGGCTACGAAGAAACGGTTGCAAAAAAATGCCCGTCCTGCGGCTCCCCTCATATTGGAGGTTTCCGCGCAGGAACACAGCAGATTGAAGAACTGGTAAAAAAGGAATTTTCGCAGGCAAGGGTACTTCGGATGGATCTGGATACTACAAGATCCAAAGAAGGACATGAAAAGATTCTATCTGCATTTGCAAATGAAGAGGCAGATATTCTTGTCGGAACGCAGATGATCGTAAAAGGACATGATTTTCCAAATGTGACCCTGGTTGGCGTGCTTGCTGCGGATATGTCCTTATACTCGGATGATTTCCGGTCAGCAGAGAGGACATTCGAGCTTCTGACACAGGCTGCGGGAAGGGCCGGAAGAGGGGCAAAAAAAGGAGAGGTCGTGATTCAGACCTACAGCCCGGAGCATTATAGTATCCAGACGGCAGCACGTCAGGATTATCAGGCATTTTATACAGAAGAGATGAATTACAGGGAACTGATGGGGTATCCGCCGGCAGAGCATCTGATGGCGGTACTGGTAGCCTGTGAGGATGAAGCACTTCTGGAAAAAGGAATGCACTATCTCAAATTATATGCAATGCGGATCACGAAGAACCGCAAGGTACAGGTGATCGGTCCGGCAGCTCCGGCAGTCGGAAAGGTCAAGGATGTGTACCGGAAAGTTTTGTATCTGAAGCAGGAATCCTATGAGATCCTGATTGAAATGAAAGATAAAATGGAACAATATATTGAATTGAACCGGGGATTTGCAAAGATGCGGATTCAGTTTGATTTTGATCCGATGAGTGGATTTTAAAAGAAAAGGCAGGAGGAAGAACAAATGGCAATTAGAAAAATCAGAGAAATAGGCGATGAAGTACTGACAAAGGTGTGTAAGGAAGTAACAAAGATGACACCAAGAACAACAGAACTGATCGACGATATGTTAGAGACCATGTACGAGGCAATGGGGGTAGGTCTTGCTGCACCACAGGTTGGAATTCTCAAAAGAATCGTTGTCATCGATATCGGAGAAGGTCCGGTTGTCATGATCAACCCACGCATCGTAGAGAGCAGCGGAGAACAGACCGGGGAAGAAGGATGTCTTAGTGTACCAGGTAAATCCGGTATTGTTACCCGTCCGAATTATGTAAAAGCAGTAGCACTTGATGAAGATATGAAAGAATACGAGATCGAAGGCGAAGGATTGATGGCAAGAGCAATCTGTCACGAACTGGAGCATCTGGACGGTCATCTTTATGTAGAAAAAGTAGAAGGCGAACTTCACAGCACAGAATACGAAGAAGCCTAGGCTGGAAGCGGGAGGTTAAGATAAGATGAAGATAATATTTATGGGAACTCCTGATTTCTCAGTCGGAACACTGGAAGCACTGGTAGAAGCAGGACATGAAGTAGTGCTCGCTGTCACACAGCCGGACAAGCCAAAGGGCAGAGGCAAAGAAATGCAGTTCACTCCGGTAAAAGAATGTGCACTTGCACATAATATCCCAGTCTATCAGCCAAAGAAGATCCGGGAACCTGAATGTATCGAAGAACTGAAAAAATATCAGGCAGATGTCTGCGTAGTCGTGGCATTTGGACAGATCCTTCCAAAAGAGATCCTGGAAATGACGCCGTACGGATGTATCAATGTCCATGCATCCCTTCTGCCGAAATACCGCGGTGCTGCACCGATCCAATGGGCGGTCATCAATGGAGAAAAAGTATCCGGTGTCACAACGATGCAGATGGATGAAGGACTTGACACGGGTGATATGCTGGAAAAAGTAGAAATCACATTAGATAAAAAAGAAACAGGAGGAAGCCTTTTCGATAAACTTTCCGCAAAAGGAGCCGCACTCTGCGTCCATACCCTTGCAGAACTGGAAAAAGGAACCATTACTCCACAAAAACAGGGCGAAAGCACCACCGAATACGCAAAAATGCTCAACAAAAAATCCGGTGAGATCGACTGGACGAAAACAGCAGTAGAAATCGAACGCCTGATCCGCGGCTTAAATCCATGGCCAAGTGCCTACACCCAGTGGGAAGGCAAAACGATGAAAATCTGGGAAGCAGAAGTAGAGGATGTTGTAGAAACCATAGATACTCATGAGCCCGGAACGATCACAGAAGTCACAAAACACGGCTTCAAAGTCCAGACCGGTGAAGGCAGACTAGCCATCAAGTCCCTCCAGATCCCAGGCAAAAAACGCATGGAAGCCGATGCCTTCCTACGCGGATACCACATAGAAACAGGAACAAAATTAGGCTAGAGTTTACTTTTAGAATTTGAGCTTTGCAAATTTAACAAATATTTTTCGACCTAACATATCTGGCGCAAAAAAACGCAAAGCGTTTTTCGCGCCCTTTGGCGCATTTGTCCCATCGTGCACCGCACGATAGGACAAACAGCCGACACCCATTGAAAAATGTAGCCCGGAAGCGAAAGATATTCGCTAAGCAGGTCATCGAAAACGCCGGCACTTAGCAAGACCGAGCGCAAGCGAAGGTCGCGCTTAGTACCGCTGCGTTTCCGGATTAAGCGCGAGCGGGCCTGCGTGCGAATATCTTTCGCTTCCGGGCGGACCCTTATTCAACAAGGAGGCAAACATGTACTACCCATATTATTTTGATCCAACTTATTTCCTTGTCATCATCGGCGTCATCATCTGCGCCCTTGCATCCGCCAAAGTGAATTCCACCTACGCCAGGTACGATCAGGTCCGCAACCACGCCGGGATCACCGGTGCGATGGCAGCGGAGCAGATCCTCAGGATGGAAGGGATTTATGATGTACAGGTGATGAGAGTAAGTGGAAAACTGACCGATCATTACGATCCGGCGAACCATGTACTGCGGCTTTCGGATTCCACTTACGGTTCGACATCGGTTGCGGCACTTGGAGTTGCAGCACATGAATGTGGACACGCGATCCAGCATGCAAGGCATTATGTACCGCTGACAATACGCGGAGCACTTGTTCCGGTGGCGAATTTTGGATCCGGGATTTCATGGCCGCTGATCATAATGGGATTATTTATCAGAGGAGAAATGTCTACATTGTTTATCAATCTTGGAATCCTGATGTTTTCATTGGCAGTGCTGTTCCAGATCATCACGCTTCCGGTAGAGTTTAATGCATCGGGAAGAGCACTTAAAATCCTGAAAAGTTCAGGCATGCTATATGAATCAGAAGTACGTGAGGCGAGAAGTGTTCTTACAGCGGCAGCGCTTACCTATGTGGCGAGTGCAGCATCTGCACTTCTGCAGCTTTTAAGAATACTGATCCTGACAGGAGGAAGAAGAAATGACGACGAATAACCAGGGAGTAGGTACAAGAGAACTTGCACTGATGATCCTGCTGGAAATCGAGCGTGGAGAGAAAAGTCATATCGTGCTCAGACAGGTGCTGGAAAAATATCAGTATCTGTCCAAGCAGGACCGTGCATTTCTGACCAGGCTTGCAGAAGGGACAACAGAGCGGAGGATAGAACTGGACTATATTATCAACCAGTTTTCAAAAGTAAAGACAGAAAAAATGAAACCGGTGATCCGCAATATCCTGCGCTGTGCGGTCTATCAGATCAAATACATGGATCAGGTTCCGGATTCGGCAGCATGCAATGAAGCAGTCAACCTTGCTATCCGGAAAGGCTTTAAGAACCTGCGGGGATTTGTAAATGGGGTACTTAGAAATATCGCGCGAAACATTGATAAGATTGCGTATCCGGAGAATACAGAAGAATTTCTCTCAATAAAGTATTCCATGCCACAATGGATCATCCGTATGTGGGTGAGAGATTATGGAGAAGAGAAGACGAAATACATCCTGAAAGGTTTTTATAAAGAACGTGCAACAACAATCCGGATCAATGGAAATGCAACCAGCAAAGAAGAGCTGATCAGAGAGCTGACAGGAGAAGGCATTCAGGTAAAAGAACATCCGCTTCTTGCGTCTGCGCTTCTGATCTCAGGCTATGATTATCTGGCAGCAATCCCGGCGTTCCGGGAAGGAAAATTCCAGGTACAGGATGCAGCTTCGATCATGGTAGCAGAACAGGCAGGAATCAAAGAAGGAGATTACATACTGGATGTGTGCGCGGCACCGGGAGGAAAAGCGCTCCATGCGGCACAGGTCCTGAATGGGACAGGTATGGTAGAGGCAAGGGATCTGACAGAGATGAAGGTAGAGCTGATTCGGGAAAATATTTCACGGATGGGATTTGAAAATATCCGTGCAGTACAGCAGGATGCAACCTGCTTCGATGCGGACTCTGAGGAAAAAGCAGATGTTCTGATTGCGGATCTTCCGTGTTCCGGCCTTGGTGTTCTTGCGAAGAAGACCGATCTGAAGTATAAGATGAACCCGGAGACGGAGACTGAAGTTGCAGCACTTCAGAGAGAGATCCTGGATGCGGTTTGCCGATATGTGAAGCCGGAGGGAACACTGATGTACAGCACCTGTACGATCAGCAGGACAGAGAACGAGGAAAACGCCGGATGGTTTGCCGAAAAACATCCGGAATTTGACCTGGAATGGGAGAAACAGATTTTCCCGTCTGATATAACCGATGGTTTCTATATTGCTAAATTTATCCGGAGGGGCAGATAATGGAAAAAAAAGATATCGCTTCGTATTCATTTGAAGAGTTACAGGAAGAAATGCTGGCGATTGGAGAAAAAGGATTCCGCAGTCGACAGATTTATTCCTGGATCCATGAAAAGCTGGTGGATGATTTTGAAGAAATGACCAATCTTCCAAAAACTTTACGCCAGAAACTGGAAGCAGCATACGAAATACGAAGAGTCGAAATGGAAAAAAGACAGATTTCAAAGATTGACGGGACCAATAAATTCCTGTTTTGCCTGAAAGACGGGAATATGGTAGAAAGTGTTCTGATGAAATATAAACATGGCAATTCGGTATGTATTTCCTCGCAGGTTGGCTGCCGGATGGGATGCCGTTTCTGTGCATCAACACTGGACGGGCTGGAACGAAACCTGACACCGTCAGAGATGTTAAGACAGGTTTACCAGATCCAGAAGATCACTGGCGAGAGAGTTTCTAATATTGTGATCATGGGAACTGGAGAACCGCTGGATAATTATGACAATTTTCTGAAATTCATTCACATGGTCAGTGATGAGCACGGGCTCAATATCAGCCAGAGAAATATCACGGCGTCTACCTGTGGAATTGTACCGAACATCCGGAGACTTGCAGAAGAAAAGCTGCAGATCACGCTGGCACTTTCCCTGCACGGTTCCAACCAGGAAAAGAGAAGATCGCTGATGCCGGTGGCAAATAAATACGAGCTTCATGAGGTTCTGGAAGCGTGTGATTATTATTTTGAAAAAACCGGACGGAGGATCACTTTTGAGTACAGCCTGGTTCACGGCGTAAACGATACACCGGAGGATGCAAAAGAGCTGATGGGAATCTTAAAAGACAGAAACTGCCATTTAAACCTGATTCCGGTGAACCCGATCAAGGAGAGAAACTACGAAAAACCGGACAAAAAAAGTGCCGAGAATTTCAAAAATAAACTTGAAAAAAACGGGATAAATGTTACTATAAGAAGAGAAATGGGCTCAGATATAGACGGAGCCTGTGGACAGTTACGGCGCAAGACGATGCAAGGAGTATAAAATATGAAAATATTTTCTATGACAGATGTTGGAAGAAAACGTGAAATGAACCAGGATTACGTGTTTGCCACAGATGAGTCATTAGGTACGCTGCCGAATCTTCTGGTAGTAGCCGATGGAATGGGTGGACACAAGGCAGGCGATTTTGCGTCAAAATATACGGTGGAAGTTCTGAAAGAAGAACTGAAGCATACATTAAAGGATGGGCCGGAAGAGATTTTAAAAGATGCGGCTCAGACAGCGAACCACAAGCTGATCGAGAAAGCAGATGAAGACATTAATCTGGAGGGGATGGGAACCACTCTGGTTGCGGCAACTGTGATCGATCATACACTTTATTTTATAAATGTAGGTGACAGCCGTCTGTATCTGCTGAATAAGGATATCAGGCAGCTTTCCAGAGACCATTCCCTGGTAGAAGAGATGGTTCGTCTGGGAGGAATCAATGAGGAAGAGGCAAGACATCATCCGGATAAGAATATCATTACCAGAGCAATTGGAGTAAAAGAGGATGTAGAGGTGGATTTTTATGAATTCAGCCTCAAAAAGGGAGATATCATCCTGATGTGTTCCGATGGACTCAGTAATATGATAGAGGATGAAGAAATTTTTGCGATAGTTAAAGGGGCAAGAGATATCGTAGAAGCCGGTCAGAATCTGATTGACCGGGCGAATGAGAACGGGGGCAATGACAATATCAGTGTTGTTCTTGCAGAACCGTTTTCTGATGAGGTGAGTATATGGTAAAAGACGGGATTTATTTAAGTGGCCGTTATCAGGTTCTGAGCAAGATCGGAGCCGGTGGAATGGCGGATGTATATAAGGCGAAGGACTGTATGCTGAACAGATATGTCGCAGTGAAAGTCCTGAAAAAAGAATACAGGGAAGATGAAAACTTTGTAAAGAAATTCCGGTCAGAAGCACAGGCAGCAGCAGGGCTTCTGAACCCGAATATTGTCAATGTATATGATGTAGGGGAGGATCGAGGACTCTATTATATGGTCATGGAGCTGGTAGAAGGAATCACTCTGAAAGAATATGTGCATAAAAAAGGAAAGCTTTCTTCCAAGGAAGCGATCAGTATTGCAATTCAGATGTGTACCGGTATTGAGGCAGCTCACAATCATCACATCATACACAGAGATATCAAACCGCAGAATATTATCATTTCCAAAGAAGGAAAGGTAAAGGTTACGGATTTTGGTATTGCAAAGGCGACAACATCGCAGACAGTCAGCACCAGTGCAATGGGATCGGTACACTATGTATCTCCGGAGCAGGCACGGGGTGGCTATTGTGATGAGAAGAGTGATATCTATTCTGCAGGTATCACCATGTATGAGATGGTGACCGGAAGGGTTCCTTTCGATGGCGATTCTACTGTTTCGGTTGCAATGAAGCATTTACAGGAGAATATTACCCCGCCTTCTGAGTATGCACCGGATTTATATCCGGCGCTGGAGAAGATTATTCTCAAGTGTACACAGAAGAGCGCGGAAAGACGTTACCAGAGTGCCGGAGAACTGATCCAGGATTTGAAGAGGGCGTTGGTCGATCCGAGTGGCGAATTTGTAGATATGGTTCCGATCCGGAGTATGGGAGATACGGTGATGATCTCGCCGGAGCGGATGGCACGTATGAAAAAGCGTCAGGGCGATGGTTATGATGACGAAGAGTATGATGATGGCTATGACGATGAAGAATATGACGAAAATGATGACTATGATGAGGATGACGAAGAGGATAATTATAACGGGGGCAGACGCGGTAACAGTAAAAATGGCGTAGATCCGAAGATGAACAAGATGATGAAGATCCTCATGGCTGCAGTTGCAGTGATCGTTGCATTTGCGCTGATTTTCCTGATCGGCAAAGCAGCAGGTGTGTTCGGTAAGCGTTCAGACAGTCAGATTTCAGTTTCCAATGAGATTGAAGTGCCAAATCTGGTTGGACAGCCGCAGAATGTTGCAGAGACGATGTGCGAAAAGAAGCAGCTGAAGCTGGAAGTAGAATCCGAGAAAGCATCAGATAAGGCAACAGGTACGATTATTGAGCAGAAGACAAAAGCAGGAAAGAAAGTCAAGAAAAATACGGTGATCAAGGTTGTAATAAGTTCAGGACCGGAAAAGATCATGATCCAGAGTGTAGAGGGAATGAATGAAGATGCAGCCAAGAAAGCACTGATCAAACAGGGCTTTACGAGCAAGAACATTACTGTTACCAGTGAATACAGCAGTGATGTTGAAAGTGGAAAAGCAACAAGGACTGATCCGGCAGAGGGAACAGAGGTATCTGCTGACTCTAAAATCACACTGTATATCAGTAAAGGTGAAAAACAGCCGGATAAGGTGTCAGTTCCGCCAATTGTGGGAATGTATGTAAATGATGCGGTATCTACACTGAGTGCAAGCAGACTGTCCGATGGCGGAACGAGCAGTGAAGAATATTCAGATGATTATGCAGAAGGTATGATTATCCGTCAGAGCACAGATGCCGGAACGAAGGTGGCTGAAGGAACAAGTGTGAGTTATGTTGTCAGCAAAGGACCAAAGCCTGCAGATCAGGTGAAGGTACCAACTCTGACAGGAAAGACACTTGGAGATGCGATTTCAGCACTGAATGCCAGAAATCTGACTTATACAGAAGTTGATATTGACAGTGCAGAACCATCTGGAAAAGTTGTAAAAGTTGATCCGGGAGAAGGTACATCGGTAGATGTAGGAACTGCGATCACACTGTATGTAAGCAATGGCTCACAGGCAAGCAGTGGATCCGACAGTAACAATTCGGGCAGCAATAATTCCGGTAACAACTCAAATAACGGCAACAATACAGGAAATTAAAAGGACTGTTTTATGCAGGGAAGAATTATAAAAGGGATTGCAGGATTCTACTACGTTTATGACGTAGTAGAATCTGTCATTTATGAATGTAAAGCAAAAGGAATTTTCCGTAAGGAGAAGATTAAACCACTGGTCGGAGATCTGGTAGAATATGAGATCTTAGATGCAGAAGAGAAGACCGGTAATATCATCCGGATCCTTCCAAGGAAGAATGAACTGATCAGACCGGCAGTGGCAAATATTGATCAGGCACTGGTTGTATTTGCAGTGAAGAAGCCGGATCCGCATTTTAATCTGCTGGACAGGTTTCTGGTTATGATGGAGCGGCAGGAGATTCCGGTTATTATCTGTTTCAACAAGAAGGATATTGCAGATGAGCCGGAAATTGAGTCTCTGGAGAAGACTTATGAGGCTTGTGGGTACCGTGTGATCTTTGCAAGTGCCAGAGAAGGAGAAAATATTCTGGAGATTAAAGAGGCACTAAAAGGAAAGACAACAACTGTTGCTGGACCTTCAGGAGTTGGAAAATCCTCTCTGATCAACTGTCTTCAGGAAAATGTCAATATGGAGACAGGAAGTATCAGCAGAAAGATCGAGCGGGGAAAACATACTACCCGCCATTCAGAACTGATCCCGATCGACGAGGATTCCTATATCATGGATACACCGGGATTTTCGTCACTGTATACCAATGATTTTGGCAAGGAAGAATTGAAATATTATTTTCCGGAGTTTGATCAGTATCAGGGAGGCTGCAGGTTTCAGGGGTGTAATCACATCAGTGAACCGGGGTGTCTGGTAAAAGAGGCTCTGGAAGAGGGAAAAGTGCATCCGGTGCGGTATGAAGATTATTGTGAGATGTATCGGGAACTGGAACAGAAGGAAAAAAGGAGGTACTAAACTAAAATGGAATATAAATTATCACCATCTATTTTATCGGCAGATTTTTGTAATCTGGAAGAAGGTATCCGCCAGACAGAGGAAAATGGAGCGGTATATTTACATTTTGATGTGATGGATGGCGTGTTTGTACCGAGTATTTCTTTTGGAATGCCTGTGCTTGCATCAATCAAACCGGCGGTAAAGCAGGTGATAGATACGCATCTGATGATTACGGAACCAATCCGTTATGTGGAAGCATTTGCAGAGGCAGGAGCGGATATTCTTACTGTACATTATGAAGCATGCAAGGATATACGTGCGACTCTGGACAAGATCAAAGCGTGTGGCATGAAGACAGGACTGGCAATTTCACCGGATACACCGGTGGAGGTCCTGAAGGAATTCCTTGGTGAAGTGGATATGTTCCTTGTGATGACAGTCCATCCGGGATTTGGCGGACAAAAGCTGATTTCTGAGATGCTGGATAAGGTCAGAACACTTAGGGCAATGCTGAATGAACGTGGACTTGAGACTGATATTCAGGTTGACGGAGGAATTTATGCATTCAATGTGAAAGAGGCACTGGATGCGGGAGCAAATGTGATTGTTGCGGGATCAGCTGTATTCAAAGGGAATGCAGGAGAAAACACAAGAGAATTGATGGAGATTTTAAAGAATTATGAGTAAGACAGTCATTATCAGTGGGGGAATGCTTGATGAGGGATTTGCAGAGAAGGTTCTTGAAGCAAATCCGGAGGCTTATATTATCGCAGTAGATAAGGGGCTTGAGTATCTGTATAACCATAAGATTGAGCCTCAGTATATTGTTGGGGATTTTGACAGTATTGATCCAAAGGTGATTGATTACTATCGCAAGGAGACGAATATTCCGATCCGGGAATATAATCCGGTTAAGGATGCGACGGATACAGAGATTGCTCTTCGGCTGGGAATTACACTGGGAAGCAAAGAGATGATCCTTCTTGGGGCAACCGGTGGAAGAATCGATCATTTGTGGGCGAATGTCCAGACACTTAGTGTGGCATGTGATGCCGGAGTAAATGCCTGCATTCTGGATGAGAAAAATAAAATCTGGGTAACGAATAAATCCTGTGTGCTGAAAAAGTCAGAAGCATACGGACCATATCTTTCTGTATTTTCTTTGGAAGGCGAGATTTATGATTTCAGTTTGGAGGGTACGAAATGGCCGCTCAATCATCATGATCTGATGCCGTGCGACAGTCTGACGGTGAGCAACCAGTTTGTGGATGATGAAGTGAAGATCAGTTTTGTAAATGGTCGGATTGTTATTATGGAAACGAAAGACTGATAAGAGATGTATAAGAAGAGAAAAGCCAGATATCATTCGAAAATGGTATCTGGTTTTTTTGCGTAAAAGGTACTAGGTGTCTGAGATGAGTACTTTTTTGATTATAAAGCCGGATTTTGAAAAAATCACGAATCTGAAAAAAGGGTTGGACACAATCCGGCAACATGCTGCAGGGAGTGCATCCGAAAGTGGCATAAAATGCGGTCGGGCAAGGAACTAAGTCAGGTTCTTATGGAGCGTCATCTTAATAAGAAGGCAATTCGCAGCTTTCATAAACAGGGTATGTCAACAGCAGGTTGCTTTTCAGAACATGAATTTATCTATATGTATTATTATTCGGTTGAGTTTGTAAAATAAGAATAGCAAAAAGAGAGAAGAGGATGCCATGGAATCGTTGATTTGATGATTCCGTGGCATCCTCTTTTGGAGGGGAAACTGGATTTATGATATTGTGGATTTTAGAACTTGTTTCTTATCTTTCGGTACTCTCTTGGGGAATATCCTTTCAGCTTGTGGAAAAGCCGGCTGAAATAAAGCTGATTATCATACCCGACGATTTTAGAAATTTCATTGATGGAATAGGTTGTTGTTTCAAGTAACATCTGGGCATTGTTAATTCGGATTCCCACAATAAACTGCATTGGTGTAGAACCTGTGTATTTTTTGAAGTTTCGGATAAACCAGCTGACACTCATTCCACGTGAGGCAGCATAATCATCTATGCTAATATTCTGGTTATAATTTTCACTGAAAAAGGTAACTGCGTTATCCATCTCGTGATCCAGGTATTCATTTTTCGAGATATGTTCCCTGGTCAGTTCCCGATGAAAGATGATAAGAAGATGACGGAGCAGAAGGACAAGCATTTCCTCATAATTATCTTGGCAACGCTGAAGTTCGATGATAATACGCTTGAAAATCTGTTCGTATTCCATAGAGGTTCCGACCTGAAATACACGCTCTTTATCCGGGAATCCATATTGCCGTAGGATATTTTTTACATTGTTGCCTGTAAAATGAATCCAGTATACTTCTGTCTTATCTTTTCCATAATATTCATATTTCTGAAGTTCCTTCGGTCTGTACAGTACAATATTACCGGCGGGGACAATCGTTTCGTTATCCATATTGTCAAAATGAAAATGCCCACAACCAGCAGTGATATAGATAATCTGATAATCCAGGCGTCCCCTTGGACGGTAGGTTGGTAACTTTGGATGGCTGGAAAGGCGGTAAGTACCGCAACTTCCTACAACCAGTGGGCGACTTTTGTCTTTGAAATCCATATGGGAGTGGTTTAAATAACCGGTATTCATATACATATGGTAGCACCTCTTTTCCTTTTTTGTTATTGTATCATTTAGTGCATATTTTGTCTAATCCAATTCATAGACATGTTTTGCAGATTAGGATAAGATATATATAGCAAAACAGAGAAGAGTAAACATAAAAGTAAAAGACAAGGTTTGCTGTGGAAAAACAAAGTGCAAAAAAATGTATATGTATTAAAGGAGAGTTATTTATGATTGTACCACGTTATTATGAGGATTTAAGCGTACTGCATGAAAATACAATGCCAGCCAGAGCCTATTTTATTCCGGCATCCAAAAGAATGGATAACCTGGTGGAGCACAGGGAAGAGTCAGACCGAATGCAGTTATTGAACGGAACTTGGAAGTTCCAGTATTTTAACAGTATCTATGATGTTCAGGAATCCTTCTTTGAGAAAGATTATGATACAGAAAATTTTGATGAGATTCAGGTTCCGAGTGTATGGCAGATGGCAGGATATGACACACATCAGTATACAAACATCAGGTATCCGTTCCCATTTGATCCACCGTATGTACCACAGGATATTCCATGTGGAACATATGCACATACCTTTGTTTATCACAAAGATGAAAATGCACCAAAAGCTTTCTTGAATTTTGAAGGAGTAGACAGTTGCTTTTATGTATGGATCAATGGCTCTTATGTAGGGTATAGCCAGGTTTCTCATATGACCAGTGAGTTTGATATCACCGACCTCCTTCGGGACGGAGAGAACAGCATAGCGGTTCTGGTCATGAAGTGGTGTGATGGTTCCTATTTGGAAGATCAGGACAAATTCCGTATGAGTGGTATTTTCCGGGATGTGTACATTTTGAAACGCCCAAAACAGGCAATCAGTGATTATCATATTAAAACAAGAATTGAGGATATGCTTGCGAAAGTAGAAATTGAAATGAAATTCTACTCTCCGTTAAATGTAAAAATTTCGATTGAAGATAGAAACGGAGCAGTCGTAGCACTAGGAAGTATTGCTGAAGAAGGAACAGCTGTATTAGAAATCGCAAGTCCGGAACTTTGGAATACAGAAAATCCATATCTATATAAACTGATTCTTGAAACAGAGAATGAAGTAATTGTAGATCACATTGCATTAAGAAAGATAGAGATTAAAGACCAGGTTATTTATTTAAATGGACAGAAGATTAAATTCCGTGGTGTCAATCGACATGATTCTGATCCGGTTACTGGATTTACAATCAATCCGGAACAGATTACAACCGATCTTACGTTAATGAAGCAGCATAATTTTAATGCGATCCGTTCCAGCCACTATCCGAACGCACCATTTTTCTATGAAATGTGTGACAAGTATGGATTCATGGTAATAGATGAAGCAGATATTGAAGCTCATGGTCCATTTATGATCTACAGAAAAGAAGACACCGATTACAATCGGTTCAAACGATGGAATGAGATGATTGCAGATGATCCGGCATGGGAAGAGGCAATCGTTGATCGCGTAAAACTCATGGTGGAACGTGACAAAAACCGTTTCTGTATTGTTATGTGGTCAATGGGAAATGAGAGTGCTTATGGCTGCAACTTTGAAAAAGCACTGGAATGGACAAAGAATTTTGATCCAGACCGCATCACACAATATGAGAGTGCAAGATACCGTAATTATGATGAAACATATGATTACAGCAATCTGGATGTGTACAGCCGGATGTATCCGGCGCTTTCCGAAATTCAGGAATATCTGGATAAAGATGGAAGCAAACCCTTCCTTTTGGTAGAGTACTGTCACAGTATGGGAAACGGACCTGGAGACTTTGAAGATTACTTCCAGATGATTCAGGATAATGATAAAATGTGCGGCGGCTTTGTCTGGGAATGGTGTGACCATGCGATTGCTCATGGAACTGCTGAGAATGGAAAGACTATATATGCTTATGGGGGCGACCATGGCGAAGAAATTCATGATGGCAACTTCTGTATGGATGGATTAGTATATCCGGACAGAACGGTACATACAGGACTTTTGGAATACAAGAATGTTTATCGCCCGGCAAGGGTTATTTCCTATGACAAAGAAAGCGGAGAACTGGTGCTTCATAACTACATGGATTTTGATAATCTGAAAGATTATGTGAAAATCAGCTATGAATTGACACAGGATGGACTTTTGATTGGGAAAGGAAAACTTGATGAAGTATCTGTGGTACCACATAGTGAAGGAAAAACAAACCTGCAGGTCAACGTTCCGGAAAATGGAAAATGCTATTTAAAACTCACTTATCACCTGAAAAAAGAAATGCCTCTGCTGGAAGAGGATTATATCCTTGGATTTGATGAGATCGAAGTAAGCCAGAAGGATGCCAAATGCCAGTTAGCAGAAAAATGGGTTGAAAAAACAGTGACGGATTCTGAATTACAGGTGAGTGAAGATGATACCCAGATTCATATCAAAGGCCGTGAATTCGCATATACAATCGACCGACGGACTGCACTTTTTACAGAGATGAAATTCGCAGGTCGGGAATATCTGAACCACCCGATGGAATTAAATATCTGGAGGGCACCAACAGATAATGATATGTACATCAAGTCTGAATGGAAGAAAGCCCATTATGATAAAGCTTATACAAGAGCTTACACGACAGAGGTCGTGCAGGGAAAGCATGGTGTGAAAATTACAAGCCATGCATCCGTTGTGGCAGAGACAGTACAGAAGATTCTTGATGTGACGATCACATGGAAAATAGAAGCTGCTGGAAAGATTGATGCAGATATTGCAGTAACAAAAGATGATGAATTTCCGGACCTGCCAAGATTTGGTGTGAGGATGTTCCTGGATAAAAAACTTTCAGCTGCACGATACTTTGGAATGGGACCACAGGAAAGCTATTGTGACAAACATCAGGCTGCGAGCCACGGTTTGTATCGGGCAAATGTAGATGATTTGCATGAGGATTATATTCGCCCACAGGAAAATGGAAGCCATTATGATTGTGAATATGTAGAGCTTAACAACAGCCGATATGGAATTGTGGCCTCTGCGGAAAATGCCTTCTCATTCAATGCTTCTTATTATACGCAGGAAGAACTTGAGGAGAAAACGCATAATTATGAACTGACAGAATCAGATAGTGTAGTATTTTGTGTTGACTATGCACTAAATGGCATTGGTTCTAACAGTTGTGGTCCAGTTGTATTGGAGCAGTACCGATTTGATGATGTATTATTCCGGTTCCAGTTTACACTGATACCGTATATAAAGGGATAATAAAGTTTCATGTAACCTGTAAACAAGGAAAGAGAGTCTGATTGTTATGTAAAGTCCGGATATACAGAGCAATCAGACAAAAACAGAGAAAAAACTAGAATTAGACATCATACTCTGTTAGACATCTTGAAATTCTAAGTGCGATGAAGATGAGGAGCAAAGAAATTCGATGGAAGAAAAAAAGTATTTGAAATGGTATAACAAAATTGGATATGGATCAGGCGATATTGCAGGTAATGTAGTCTATGCGTTCCTGACATCTTTTATAATGGTCTATTTGACGGACTCAGTAGGACTTGCTGCAGGTGTCGTAGGTACCCTAATTGCCGTATCAAAACTATTTGATGGTTTTACGGATATATTTTTTGGATCAATGATTGACAAAACACACAGTAAAATGGGAAAAGCGAAACCTTGGATGCTATATGGATATATTGGTTGTGCCATTACGCTGGTCTGCTGTTTTGCAGTACCAGTCAGCTTGGGAACAACGGCTAAATATGCATGGTTCTTTATCTCTTACACACTGTTAAATGGTGTGTTTTATACAGCAAACAATATTGCTTATTCAGCACTTACGTCACTGATTACAAAGAACAGCAAAGAGCGTGTGCAGATGGGATCTTACCGTTTTATTTTTGCGTTTTCAACAAGTCTTCTGATTCAGGCAATTACAGTTGGATTTGTAGATAAATGTGGTGGAGATGCTGCAGCATGGAGAACGGTTGCTATTATCTATGCAATCATTGGTCTTGTCGTAAATACGATTTCAGCACTTTCTGTTAAGGAACTTCCTGAGGAAGAACTTAATGAAGGAGAAGTAAAGAATGATAATGAAAAGTACGGAATGGTACAGGCATTCAAGCTTCTTGTTAAAAACAAATATTACATGATGATTTGTGGAACATATATTTTACAGCAGTTATATGGTGCCATGATTGGAGCTGGCATTTATTACATGACATGGGTACTGAAAAATAAGAATTTGTTTGGACAATTTGCATGGGCAGTAAATATTCCACTGATCATTGCCCTGATTTTCACACCGACATTAGTTGGTAAGTGGAAAGGTATGTATAAACTGAACTTAAGAGGTTATGTCTTAGCAGTCATCGGTAGAGCACTTGTTGTTGTTGCAGGATATATGGGCAGTGTTCCGCTGATGATGGCATTTACAGCTCTTGCAGCCTTAGGTCAGGGGCCATGGCAGGGAGATATGAATGCAGTTATCGCATCCTGCTCTGAGTACACTTATCTTACACAGGGAAAGAGAATTGACGGAACGATGTACTCTTGTACTTCTCTTGGCGTAAAAATCGGTGGAGGTATTGGAACCGCTGTTGTTGGATGGTTGCTTGAGTTCAGTGGATATATCGGAACAAATACAACTCAGCCGCAGTCTGCACTTGATATGATGCAGTTTATGTATCTTTGGCTTCCGTTAATCTTTGATGTATTGATTATGTTTGTACTTTCAAGAATGAATGTAGAAGATGCAAATAAAAAACTGAAAGCAGAAAAAGGAATTGCTGCAGATGAAGTAACAGATGCATCAGACATAAATTAGAATTGACAGGAGAAAGCGTTGTCTGGTCATTGCTCGATGAGACAGTGCTTTTTTCTATATATAAAGTGATTGAACTGTATTTTGAAAATAAAAAAGGACCACTTCATTTTTGTGAAATGGCCTTAAGAAAATATTCAGTTTTCACAAAATAGTCCTTTTAGTATTTATACATGGTAAGGATGCTCAAAATATTCAATGTAGAATACTAAAAGGTCATTCAGATATTTTTTTAGGTTGCTCATTTGCAATTCCTCCTTTCCTTATTTACAAGTTGATTATAAGATAGGTGTAAAAGGATTGCTTGCCAAATCGAAAGAAGATATAGACAAATGTTGCAAAGGGGAGTATTTCATGCAGTTAAAATATGTTGACACAAAAGAGGAGATCATAGCAATAAATAGGAAGTCAAAACATATTGAACCACATCTTCATAATGCACTGGAGATCGTTTGTGTAACAAGTGGATCATTAGAACTTGGTGTCGGACAGGAACTATACCATATGGAAAAAGGAGATATAGGCTTTGTATTTCCAGATGTTATTCATCACTATCAGGTACTGAAACCCGGTGTAAATAAAGCGACTTATCTGATTGCATCGCCATTTACGATAGCCAAATTTGCAGATATCATGCAATCCATGGCTCCTGAATACCCAATCATCAAAGCGGAAAAGGTTGAACCGGAGGTATATAGGGTTATAAATGCAATTTTAGAGACAGAACAGTCGGATATTACTGTTGCACAGGCATATCTTCAAATTGTGTTGGCACGCTGTATAGGAAAATTAAATTTGGTAGAAAAGAGTAATGTGGGGAGCAACGATCTTATTTACCAGACAGTTTCCTATATATCAGCAAATTTTAAGAAGAAATTTTCGCTGGAAGAGATGGCAAAAGATCTGGGGGTGAGCAAATATGTTTTATCCAGACTCTTTTCCAAAACATTCCATAGAAACTTTAATCAATATCTTAACGATGCAAGGCTGAACTATGCATGCCAGCGTTTGGAAAATACGAGTGATTCTATTACAAACATTTGTCTGGATAGTGGATTTGAAAGTCAGAGAACATTTAACCGAGTATTTAAAGAAAGATATAAAATATCACCGAGTGACTACCGGAGTACATGTCTGAAAGATATGTTGTCATAACATATAGATTAATAAATTCAATAAAAATCTGATTATCAGTCTGAAATAAGTATCTCTGGGTGGTATTTATAATATGGGGTAGTGGTTAATTATTATGTCATATGCTTCTAAATGTAATGTTTTGAGGGGAGACATGAGCAATAGGAGAAGTGGTATTTGCATCAATGGGTCCAACAAAAAGAATTAAACAATAAGAATGAACAAAGTGTTGTAATCATCATACTGGTTGCAACACTTTTTTTTCGATATTTTTTGAGAATTGTGGGATACCACATATCCGGTCACCGCCATGCTCCGATTTGATTTCTATACCAAAAATCAGATCGGAAGAAAGATAATGGCTTATAACAAAACAAGTGAAGAACGAAAACGGCAAGCGAAAAAAATATATTTTTTATTCATATGATCCGATGATTTATGTTTCGGATGCTCATCCGATAGAAGTGATAGAAGATTAGAAAAAGATTGACAAGTTACCAATTGGTTACTACAATATAAGTAACCGAATGGTAACTGCCAAGGGGCGTGGACAATTTTTGCATTCATATTACTTTTTAATATATGGATTTTAACAGAAAAGATAAATCCAACATATGCTGCAGCATTTAAGGAAAAATGAAAATATAAGGAGAAGATATGGAATCAGATATCATTAAAATCAGCCACTTGAATAAAAGCTTTGGCGAAGTAAAAGCGGTCAATGATTTGAGCTTTCGTGTGAAAAAAGGAGAATTGTTTGCATTTCTAGGAGTAAACGGTGCAGGGAAAAGTACAACCATTTCTATTCTTTGTGGACTGCTGAAAAAAGACAGTGGAACGGTTCAGGTAAACGGAATAGAAACTGACAAAGCCGGCGCACAGATAAAAAGGATGCTTGGTGTTGTATTTCAGGATAGCGTACTTGATAAACCGCTAACGGTGAAAGAAAACCTAAAGAGCAGAGCTGCTTTGTACGGCATTACAGGAAATGCCTTTGATAAGAGATTACAGGAGCTGGTCGAAATTCTGGATTTTGACGAGTTTTTAAACAGACCTGTAGGTAAGCTGTCGGGAGGTCAGAGAAGAAGAATTGATATTGCCCGTGCATTATTGCACAGACCGGAAATTTTGATTCTTGACGAGCCTACAACAGGGCTTGATCCACAGACAAGGCAATTAATCTGGAATGTTATCGAGAAGCTTCAGAAAAATGAAAATATGACAGTATTTCTAACCACCCATTATATGGAAGAGGCTGCTAATGCCGGGTATGTTGTGATTCTCGACAAAGGAAGTATCGCAGCGGAAGGTACACCGTTTGAACTTAAAAATGATTATGTACAGGATATAGTATCTGTTTATGGTGTTTCCGAAGATGAAATAAAGTCATTGAACAGAGAATATAAAAAAATACGTGACGGATATCAGATAAAAGTAAGAAATACGAAGGAAGCTACGGAGCTTATTGTAGAACATCAGGACCTATTCAGGGATTATGAAGTAGTAAAAGGCGGAATGGATGATGTATTTCTTGCAGTCACAGGGAAAAAGCTAGGAGGTGAGCATTGATGAGAACAGTATTGGCATTAATGAACAGGAACAGGAAACTGTTTTTTAAAGATAAAGGTATGTTGTTTACATCAATGATCACCCCCGTCATTCTGATTGTTCTGTATGCTACGTTTCTTGCAAAAGTTTTCAGAGATTCTTTTACAGCAGCGATTCCGGATATGATCACGATTTCGGATAAGCTCATTAATGGAACCGTGGCAGCACAACTGACAGCATCACTTATGGCAGTGAGCTGTATCACTGTAACATTTTGTGTGAATCTGACTATGGTGCAGGACAAGGCAAATGGAACATGGAAGGATTTTAATGTTTCGCCTGTCAGCAAGGGAAAAATATATTTGGGATATTTTCTGTCAACAGTAGCTAATTCATTGATGGTCAATACACTTGCGTTTGTATTATGTCTGGGATATCTGCTTAAAATGGGATGGTATCTGAATGCAGTAGATGTATTATGGGTTTTATTTGATATGATATTGCTCGTCCTGTTTGGAAGTACGCTTTCAAGTATCATTAGCTTTCCGTTGACAACACAGGGACAGCTTTCGGCTGTAGGTACAATTGTCAGCGCAGGATATGGTTTTATATGTGGTGCTTATATGCCGATTTCAAATTTTGGATCAGGTCTTCAGAAGGCACTGTCTTATCTCCCGAGTACATATGCCACTTCATTGATTAAGAATCATATGCTTCACGGAGTATTCATGGAGATGGAGAGAAAACATTATCCGGATGAAATGGTTGAAGCGATAAGAGCCACTCTTGATTGCAATCCGGTATTTCATGAAAATGTGGTAGGTGTAAATCAGATGATCGGTATTATGATGGGAAGTATAGCTGTATTCGGAATTATTTATTATTTTGTTACATTGCTGCCAGATGGTGAAGGCGGACGATAGAAAATATTATTTTCGGCAGATAGACAAAGCCTTTTTCATTTCACCAATCGTTGATATGGAAAAAGAAAACACTAATTTATAATTTACTTGACAAGTTACCAAAAGGTAACTTAATAACAGATTTAAATTAGGAGATAGACATGGAAAGCAAAGAAAAGAACACAAAGGAAAAAATATTGGAAGAAGCTTTGAAGTTATTTGCACAGAGTGGATATATGGGAACATCCATGAATGATATTGCTTCAAAACTTGGAGTAACCAAGGCTGCATTGTATAAGCATTATAAAAGCAAGCAGGAGATATTGGACAGTATTATTGAAAAAATGAATGAATTGGATATTGAGAGAGTAAAGCAGTATGAAATGCCGGAGGGTGATCCGGAAAAGGTTACAGCCGAGTATAAAGAAACGGCATTTGATAAGATTAAGCAGTTCACAAAGGTGCAGTTTCTTCATTGGACAGAGGAAGAGTTCTCATGCTGTTTCCGTAAGATGTTGACATTGGAACAGTACAGGGAGCCACAGATGGCACAGCTATATCAGAATTATCTTGCAAGCGGACCATTAACTTATATGGAAGCTTTGTTTTCAGGAATGCTGGGCGATGAAGGAAAAGCCAGACAGACAGCACTTGATTTTTATGGATCTATTTTTTTGCTTTATAGCATATATGATGGAGCAGAAGACAAAAGTCAAGTGATAAAGTTACTGGAAGAGCATATGGATCATTTCTTACAGGAAATGCAGATAAGTTGAAAGGGTGAAACGATTTGAATGATGAATCAGAGCATCAGGAATGGATTGTAGCGTTACAGTTTTGCACTGCGTCGTTTATATGGAGGAGGAAAAAAGGATGAAACTTATTGCACCAATAGCAAAGTCACAGCATATGCGTGAGATATGGTTTCATGTGATGTCTGGTGGAGTGATGCTAAAGATTGTAGTTATGGAGATCGCAAGAATTACACAGATGTTTTAGGAGTTTTTATGAGAGTAGAGACTGAAAAAATGTATCTTTATCCTTTAAGTATGAAAATGCATTATCTCAGGCTCAAAAGGAAATTAGTTTACATGCTCGTAGTAGATATATGGCTTATCCGGCATTTCATGATTTTGTAGCACTTCTATTTGTTTATAATGACCTTTTAAAGGAGGCTGCTAACCGTAATATGCGTGATAAAACAATGGATGAATTGTACCATTTTTTCTGTGAAAAAGATGGAAGAGTTTTGAAGTACAAAGAGTATTTTGAAAAAAATCAGGTTATTGCTGAAGCGTATAGATTCATTAGTGGAGTAATACAATATATTAAGAAGCAAAATAATAATCCAAAACATAAAAGGTACTTGAAAATTTAGTAGAAAACATATTGACTTTGTGAATGAAATTGGGTAATATATGCACATAGAATAAAAACTTTCGAGGTTTTTATCAGAAATGGTGCTTGCACCAAGTCTGGGTTTGAAAAAAGTCCGTTACAATATGCAGAGGTGTTATGTATATTGTAATGGGCTTTTTTTGTATTATATTCTAGAAAAATCAGGAGGTGTGTATGGTAATAGGAATTATAGAAGATGACAATTTGTTGAGAAAAGCTTTGGATACATCTTTGCAAAATCAAGGTTATACAACGATTCTTGCTGGTTCAAGAAAAGAAGCAATTAAAAATATAGATAGATCTGTAGATTTGTTGATCGTAGATATTGGATTACCGGATGGAGATGGAATAAGTCTATATCAAGAGCTTCAAAAAAATGGAAGAATCCCAGCAATTTTTTTAACTGCAAAAGATGATGAAAAAGATATGTTAAAAGCATTTGATACAGGAGCAGATGATTATGTGGTGAAACCATTTTCAATAAAAGTATTGTTAAAACGTATTGAAGTTGTTTTAAAGAGAAAGTCAAATGAAAATACTTTTATGTGCGGACAAGTCACCTTGTATTCTGATAGAAAACAGGTTTTTGTTGGAGAAACGGAAATATTTTTGACAGTCAAAGAATATCAGCTTTTGGAATATTTTATTATGAATCAAAATCAGGTTCTTACAAAAGATATGATAATGGAAAACATTTGGGGAATAGATAGTGAATTCATTGACCCAAATACAATTAGTGTTATGATCAGCAGATTGAAAAAGAAATTAAATGATTCGTCCGATGTTATTAGTAATGTATTTGGAATGGGATATAGAATGGGAGAATAGCATGGCGGTAGTAATATTTACAGTACTTTTGGTGGGGATAATACTTGGTGGAAGTGTTGTATATTTATTTGAAAATCATTTTAGAACAAATGAAATGAAAAAAATATATAAACTAGCCGAATCTTTAATAAATGGCAATGAATTAGATGATTTTGATATAGGAAAAGAAACATTATATTCAAAAACGGCCAATCAATTAATTCGTTTGCAGGAAATGCTGGATGGGAGAAGAAAAGAGGCTGAAAAAAGCCAATATGAGATCCAGAAATTAATTTCTGAGATTGCACATCAATTACGGACACCGCTGTCGAATATAAAAAATTATACAGAATTGCTGCAAGAGTCATTAAATGAAACGCAGGAAATATTGAATATAGAATATATGAAAGATCTGCGAACGAGTGAAGAACAGTTATGCTTTTTGGTGGAAAGCTTTATAAAAACTGCTCGATTAGAACAAGGAATCATGCAAGTTCATATGCAAAAAGGAAATCTTGTTGAGGCTATTTTAAATGCGTTAGGGCAAATACAAAAGAAGGCAGAAGATAAAGATATCTTTTTTCAAGTAAAATTGCCAGAGAAAATTATCTGCGAACATGATAAAAACTGGATGTGTGAGGCATTTTATAATGTGTTTGATAATGCAGTCAAATATAGCAAAAGCAACAGTACGATCGATATCACAATGAAACAAACGGAAATGTTTTATAAGATCCAAATAAGAGATTATGGAATCGGGATAAAAGACGGAGAAGAAAATAAAATTTTTCAAAGATTTTATCGAGGTGAACAGGCAAGAGGTCAGGAAGGATGCGGAATTGGTTTGTATCTTTCCAGAGAGATTGTTCTATTACAAAAAGGGATTATGAAAGCAACACAAATGAAGCCCGGGTTGCTCATAGAAGTGAATCTTCCGGTATAGATATTTCATATGCAGTCTGTAAGAAGTTTGTAAGATGTACCATGTAAAATAGATTATGGCTGATTTAGAGGTAGCATCTGCGAAAGGAGTTTATAGAAAAATGGATATGATCAAAGCCGTGAATCTAAAAAAATATTATACATCCGATACATATGAAGTGCGTGCTTTAGATGGTGTGTCGTTGACTGTGGAAGATGGTGAATTTATAGCAGTTGTCGGTACATCCGGATGCGGAAAGACAACACTTATGAACATCTTAGGAGGTCTTGATACTCCGGATTTTGGAGGTGTCTGGATTAGAAATACAAGTTTAAAAGATCTTAACAAGGAAGAAAGAACGATATTCAGAAGAAGAAATATCGGATTTGTATTTCAGCAATATAATTTGATACCCTCTCTTAGTATACGTGAAAATATTGTCCTCCCAATGCGACTGGATGGCAAGGGAATCGATGTGGATTTTTTCAATGAGATTATAGAAATACTAGGACTAAAAGATAAATTAGAACGTTTTCCATCAACCCTGTCCGGCGGGCAGCAACAGCGAGTTTCTATAGCACGGGCATTATTAACGAAACCGGCAATTGTCCTGGCGGATGAACCGACCGGAAATCTGGATTCTGTTACAAGTATGGAAGTCGTAGAATTATTGAAATCCTGTGCCGCCAGATTCCATCAGACGACATTGATCGTGACTCATCAAGAGGAAGTAGCACAGATGGCAGACAGAGTAATACGTATGTCCGATGGAAAAATCTATACAAGAGATTGTAACGATTGTTAGGAGGTATCACTATGTTTCATAAGAACATTCCAAATAACAATAAAGACATAATCCGATTCCTGGCTAAAAATTTTGCAGGCACAAAAAAGATAAGAAATACGATTTTATTTTGCTCAGTAGTAATCGGTATTGTTGCTATAACCATGGTCTTCGGAATCTCCTTTGGGAAAATACAGGCAGAAGAAATAAGATTAACCAGAGAAAATGGAACTGCTTCTTCGGGCAGAATAGAAGATGGAACAGAAGAACAATATGCAAAATTAAAACAACTGGATTATATAAAACAGGTTGGGAAAAGCATTTTTGTAGGTGAAGCTACAGACATTTCAGAGGATAATGCAAAAACGATATGCAACGTAGTATGGGCTGACTCAGAAAGCTGGAACAATTTTTTGAAGCCTGCATATACCAATGTGATTGGAAGCTACCCACAGAAAAAGGATGAAATTCTATTGTCGGAGCGGGCATTGAAAAAACTTGGTATTTTTGAACCAGACCAGGGAATGGAAATAAACTTAGATGTATACAAAGGTGTGTTCGAACATTCGAAAGAAACATTCAAACTATGTGGCTGGTATACGGACTCTGGAAATGAACTGGCAACCGGATATATTTCACATGACAAAATTAATGAGTTAAACCTGGAAAAGGGTTCCTATACTTTACTTTTCAGTCAGAGCAATCATTTAAGCAGAAGCAAAATAGAAGAAAAATTATATCAGACATTACCGATGAAGAGCGCAGAACAGAAGATATACGTTTCTGATACAGCACAATATACTGCTGTTTCTAAATTATCAGGTGGATATGAGCTGGTGATATTGGGAACGCTAGGTATTTTGTGTGGAATATATTTTCTTGTGCGTAATGTTCTTTGGATATCCATGAGTGAAGATATTCAAAATCTCGGACTGCTTCACACAATTGGAGCTACAGAAAGACAAATCACGAAAATTTACCGGAAGCAAATGAGGTCACTTATGTTAAAAGGTTCTGTCTTGGGAAGCTTGCTCTCTGTAGTGATTTTAGTCTTAATGATACCGGAAATATTAGGGGTTCATTTTTATCAGGAAATGGGAGGAAACACAATACTTTCCTTTTTCAGACCGTGGATTCTTTTGCTTTCTGTTGTATTTGTAAATGGAATTTTGTGGATGGCATCAGAAGGAATTGTTAGAAAAATAACGAAGTTATCTTGTATTGAGAGTGCAACTTATGATGGAAATATGGGCGACAGAAAAATAAAACATCCTGGGAAATCGGTGTTGAAACGCTCTGAAACAGGAGAAATGTTTTATATTGCATGGGAAAATATAACGCGGCATAAAGCACGATTTATAATTACAAGTCTTTCCATCTTTTTAGGAGTTCTGTCTTTTATTCTAATGAATGTACTTACAAATGGATGCGATTATAAGCATCTTCTTGAGAAACGTCCTGATTTTTTGCTGGCAGGAGAGTTTAGCGAATTTGGGAAAAGCCAGGGATGTGGGGAAGAATATAAAACCAGAGAAATCGATGCGGATCCTTTGTTAACACAGGGAGACGGTGTGGAACTGTTGTATGACAATGATTATGATGAATTTGCACCAATTTCTCAAGAATTAGTGAAAAAACTACATGAGATAGATGGTATCGATTGGGAGAACTCCAATCTGATTGAAGGAGCTTATGTAACTACGGTTATCTCTAAGAATGGAATTCGTCCCTATGACGAGGGACTCTCGAATCTTACAAATGACAATATGGTGGAAGGATTTAGCTGGGATACTGTACAAGTTATAGATGAAAATCAAATCTTGTTACTTAAGAAATACGTGCAGGATAATCAACTCAATATTGATATGGAATCTTTGGAAGAGGGAAATGGCGTGCTGATCATACATGATCATATGCTGACTCCGGAACAGCAAAAACTGGCAGACAAAGCAATTGGTGAACCGGTATATTTTAAAACTTTGATTTCAAGGGAAGATGCGATTCGTAGAAAAGAACAAAGCAATTCAGAGAGTGAAGAGGAACAACAGAAAGACGAATTTCCTCAAAAAGAATCTGAAACATTTACCCTATGTGGCTATTTAGACCAGCAAAGCGATAATTTCCCGGAAATACATCAATCCTGGCATGGAGAAGGCAGCTTATATTATTTTATCAGTGAGAAAGGTTTTCAAAAGATACCGACTGAGAAAAAGATATTAACAATGGAATTAACTGCTGATCCGAAAAAAGAACCTTATGTGAAAACACAGATCAACGAGCTGATATCCGAGGAAAATAAGAAACGATCCGAAATGACAGAAGTATCAATGGATGAAGGAACCGGCGAAGCAGGAGTTTTTGTCATCTGTAAATCAGATCTGATGCAACAAAAAGAAACATATATGAGAGGAAATCGAATCCTCTTAGGTGCTGTAAGTATCATATTATTCATTGCGGGATTGACCAATTATTGTAATGTTATATTTACAGGGATGTACGCCCGGAGAAAAGAATTTGATATTATGAAAAGTATCGGGATGACTGATAAGCAAATGAAATTAATGCTCTTTGCAGAAGGAAGTTATTATTTTATGTGTGTGATGGGAATGTTGTTTACTGCAGGAATGGCCACTTTGGCTGGAGTAAAGATTTATATGGAAAATAAATTATCATATTTTACATTTCATTGGCCGATTTATGTTACGGTAGGCGTAATGTTTTCTTTAGTACTTATTAATGTTATGGTTACACATTTTATATACAAGAAGAGATAAAAGTGACACGGTGACTATTTATGAACTATGACAGGTCTTGGAATACAGTATTGTCATTTTGACAATTTTGTATTACTTACGAGTAGCAGACTTGATACAAAGAATGAGCGTGTGTATTGCGGATAGAAGTGTATGCTACGCACGTTAAACCATAAGGAAAGGATTTTGTGAACAAACAGGAGATGAGATGAAAATGAATATTCACAAAAATAAGATGCTATGGTATAATACAAGGTACTGTATTAGGGCTTTTTATGAGAGAAGCTGAAATATGGGAAAAGATTTTAAAGGCAAAGAACCTGGCAAGGAAATATCCCAAGAAAGTACGGGATTATACTCAGCCAGATTTGTAGAATTCAGATTCGCAGAAGTAAAGAAAAGAATAAGAGGATTTCAGAAATTTCAACAGAATGGGAAGAATTGATGTTACTGACCCACTTGCAAAAATAAGTATGCTGAGATCCCTTGAAATTAAAGGATTTATAGGAGGAAATAGAGAAAATGAAACTTGGTATCGAAATATGTTTGCTTGTTTCATATATTCATTCATTTCCTTTAAAAGCTTGATAAATGGCGATAAACTGTAGGATACATATATTTTGTAGGACAATATAAATTAGTATATTTTTATGTATTTTGAGTTAAATTGGCACTCGATGTGGCACTCGAAAAATAATTGATGATGATAGAAGCTCCATATAGTAATTACACGGTAGAGGATGATTCCTTTACCGTTTTTTATTTGACATTCACTAATTGTCAATATAATTATTCTGTGCTAGAATAAAAATGACATCTACTGAATGTCAAAAATAAAAAGGAGAGAGAGGAAGGAAGAGTATGGGAATTTGTCCTTTTTTTAAAGAATCTGTATGGAGTGGTAATAAATGTCAAGCAAGTGGTGACGGAGATGGAGCACCAATACAAAGACGATATGCAAATTATTGTGGTGCTAATGTAATGTCAGATGATTATCATAATTGTCCGTTGTATAAAGATGCGACAGGAAAAAATAATAGTGGAGGATGTTATTTGACATCAGCATGTATGAGTGCAAAAGGAGACGAATTTTCAGATGATTGTTATGAACTTAGTCTTTTAAGAGGATTTCGAGATTCATATGTAAAAGAAAACTATCCGGAAGATATTGCTACATATTATAAAATTGCGCCAGAGATTGTAGAAAAAGTGGAAAAATCAGAAGATAATGTTAAGGTGTTTGAAAAAATGTATAATGAGTTAGTTTTGCCATGCTGTGAGTTGATAGAAAAAAGTAAATTTCATGAAGCTTATATAAGATATAAAAATTATACTATGAAATTGGTTGAAAAATATTTATAATAAAGAGTACGGTAATTATGGAAAATGTTAATGAAAGAGAAAATGCAATATTAAGAAAAAATATTGAGTTATTAGAAAAGGGAATTACGGTAAAAAAATATTTACAACTAGAAAAAGAGTTTATGATTAGAGGAAGCACAGAGATATATAATTATTTTGGCTTTTTTGTGATATACAATGAACTGGAAAAACATTTTATTTTAAAAGGAGGAATCTTTTGGGATAAGTCAAATATTGCTATAGATGATTATATACAGAAAGTTTTAAGATTAAAGAGTGATAGAAAATATCTGCGTAGATGCTTCTTGGATGGTTTAGATGTCTTAAAATATTATAGGATGGATATAAATGAATATCCTACGATAGAAGAATACGTTACAAGAAAAGAAAGATTTAAAGATTATGAAGAAGAATATTGTAAAGCACACGATAGAGTTCTTGAGAAGTATTGGGATTTAGGTTATTTACATTATTTAGAAGAAAAAGACGAGACAAGAAAACGAAATTATCACCTTCAAATTATTGCTATAACTTTGCTACGACTGCAAAGAAAAAGTAAAATTTTATATGATATACTAAATGTAGTAGTGAGTATTCTGGTTAAGGCAATGCCGTTGTTTATTTGGCAGTTATACATAAATAGATCTACGTTGTTTATTGGTGAAAATATAATTCAAAAGCTAATATACGGCTTTTTTGGAATTGCTGGATGCTGTTTGAGTAGTGTTTTGTGGTATTTTGTATTTTTAGCTGTAATTTTTATAATCAATTTGATTGTGTTCAAAAGAATATATAAAGTAAAACTTAAAATTTTTGACTGGATCATTGAAAAAAGTAAATAAAATATAATAATTAAATTTGTATAAGTAAAAATGTGTGGATAAAACGGTAGAGGTTTTCTTTACCGTTTTTTCTTTAAAAAATATAGTTAAAAAATTATTTAATAGGCATATCAATTCCAAGTAAAGTATCACAACTTACATTAAGTATCTGCGCAATTGCTTTAAGTTCAATATCGGTAACAAAACGTGCGCCAGATTCAATCCGTTGAATAGCATTTTTGTCGACATCGAGACCTTGAATTTGAAGCATATCAGCAAATTTTCTTTGAGAAGTTTTTTCAGGAAGTTGTAGCCTTAGTTCTTTGATTTTTCCGCCACAAATATTGTTAGATCCGTTAGATGATTTGTTTTTATACATAAATGGTAGACCTCCAGAATGACATTCACTGATTGTCATTTTTGACAGTATATGCTAAAATGAAACAAAATATGACATCTACTGAATGCCAAAAAGAATAAATATGAAATGAAAAAGGAGGAAATGAAAATGAAGAAAGGACTAATAATAAGAGGAACAGCGGTGGCTGTTTTAATCGTAGGGGTTATGATTACTGGTTGTAAAAAAGATGGTACAAAAAAAGTAAATGTGGGTAAGGCAAGTCCGGAAAAAACAATAGAAACATACTGCAATAGTCTTGTTAAAAAGAAATATGCGGATATATTAGATTTGGCGTATTTTCCAAAAAGTGATTATATTACAAGTGAAAAAATTAAAGATTCAAAATCTGGTTTTATAGATAAAATGGTGGAAGAAAATGAAGGCGTTAAAGATTGTACATATGACAAAATAGATGAAACAAAGGATATAATTTCATATAAGTTAATTATAACAACGGACAATGGAGATGAGACTAGAGATATTGAAGTACGAAAAAAAGATGGAAAAATTGTGTTAGATGATTTATATGCAGAGAGATATATAAAAGTTTTTAAAGATTCCAAGGTATCTATAGATGGGAAGAAAGTAACTGGTAAACCGGAAAGAAAAGAAGATGATGAAAACCAAGTGGAGATTTATACAATTACAGTCTTGCCGGATGCTGAATATGATATTACGGTTACACATCCTGTTTTTGATGATGGAGAAGTGATTTTAAATGAGGAAAGTTTGGAATATGTGAAACATCCTATATGGCAAGATCAAAAAATGGGATTTGATGATAATATGATAGATTTAACAGATATTGCAGAAGATGGTTTGAAGGAAGAATATGAAGAAGAATTAAATACGGATATTTGTGAAGGCTGTGGTGAAATTGTGAAGACTGTTTTGGAAGAGGGAGATATAAATACATTAAATAAATATTTTTTGAATAACAATGCTGAAGAATTTGTGACAAGTAATCCTGATCTAAATGGAACCAATAGAGCGGGGTTGAAAGAGGAATATGATATAGTATTTAAACAAATTTTAGATTCTTCTATAAACCAAGTAAAATATATTGATAAAAATCAATTGAAATTATCTGTAGCAGTTAGTTATCAATGTGATATGTCATATAAAGATAAGGATGCTATAGTGTTTGGCGGATCAAGAGATTCGGTAAGGGGAGATCATATGATATTAAATGTGTACTGTACAAAAGCTGGAGATGTATGGAAGATTTCTTCATGGGATTGATTTGAAGATATTGCATACTAAAGGAAAATACAAAGGAGATTAAAAGGTGAAGAAGTGGGTTCGGAGAATAATTGTAACTGCGGTGTTATTAGTTGCGAGTGTATCTATAATATTGTTCGGATATAATAAATTGTATAATGACAAACAGCCGGAAGGTGATATTATTGTAAAAGAAAATGTAAAGGTTATTACGTCAGAGACAGACAATATACCCATAGATGTAAGGGAAGATTATCTTGTGTTTGGAGAAAAGCCAGAATATAAAAAGGGAGATGTGATTGTTTCCGGAATTACTGAGAACTCATTAGAAGGGTACATAAGAAGAGTTTTAAAAGTAGATAAAAAAAATAATCTGTACATTGTAAAAACCGAACCTGCTGTCTTAACCGATGTGTTTGAAAAGGCTCATATTTATAAAAAAATAGAATTGACAGAAGATGGAAGTCAATCAGTAAGTTATAAGACTGAAAGCATGAAAGGAGAGAAAAAAAGAGAAGCATTTAATATTGAAGTATGTAAAGATGAGAAAGAAAAAAAGGAAGAAAAAGAAGATAAGGTTATTGATGAAAATGATAATGGTACAGATTATGTGATTGGAAAAAAGTTTGAAGAAAAGGATGAGCCGGTTACTGTTTCTGGTGAAGCGGGAATTAGTATTTGGGTAGAGATAGACATAGATATAAATCATGGTAATATAAAATGTGGAATTGCTGCAAAATCAAAAGAAGGTGCAAAAACCGCAATGGAATGCTCTGAAAGTTCTTCAAAAGAGTTAGAAAAGAAATTGTTGGAAAAGAAACTCCCAAATTATGAATTTTCTGTGGCGGGTATTCCAATTGTTGTGACAAATAATTTGGAAATTGCCATTGGATCAGAAATGAATTTAGAGGGAAATATAGGAGCTTCATATGAAATGACATCAGAAACTACATTGGGGTTCCAATATAATAGTAAGACTGGGAAAGTAAAAGAAATAAAGAAAATTGATTTTGATTCAGATGGTTTACAATGGAACACAATTTCAGTTTCGGGAGATGCATCAATAGGTCCATCAGTGCATTTAATTACTAAATTATACGGATCATCCGGACTGGATATGTCCGTTGGAATTTTGGGAAAAGTAAAAGGTGAAGCTAAGGTATCTACGAAAAAAGAATTAGATGGTTATGCAGGAAGTCTGGATTTATCGATCGATCCGGAAATACAAGGGACACTGGTTGTGGATACGCCAGTCGTGGATAAGAATCTTCTGAAACAGCCACTGTTTGAAGTGAAGTTAAACTCTTTATGGTCAAAACATTGGGAATCAAGTGCAAACTGGAAAGACGATTTGGAATGGACTGAAGCGGATGAAATAGAAGAAGCAAAAGAGCAAGTTAAAACGTCGTATTCTAATGAATATTTTGAAGTTGAAGTGCCAGAAAGTTGGGAGGGTTATTGGTCGGTAATAGAAGAAGATAATACTAATAATGGTATTAAAAGTACTGTTTATCATTTTACATATAATCCAGAAGGACCAGATAATGGAGGCGCATCGGATGTATATGTTATTGATATGAGTGACACAAGTCGTCCTATGGGACATTATAATAGAATGCTTCCGGATTACTGCGAAGAAGTTGGGGTTACATCTTTTGGATCTAATGATGTTTTCAAAATGGAGGTTGCGGCAGGATTCTTTCATGATGGAGGGGCGACGATTACTTTAAAGTAAAACAAGAAACTAATCAGAATGAGTAGAAATAAAGAGTATTTTAGAGAGATGTGACTAGAGTTTAACCTAGCATAAAAACTTAGTGAAATATTTTCAAACTTAGTTGAGTTTGTCAAGTAAAGTATGTAAATTTGTTTTGCTGATTGGCACAGTTAAATTTATCATTTTAATAAAAAAGGACTTTGAAATTGTACTTTCAAAGTCCTTTTTGTTATTCGGATAAAAATTTTTCAAACAGCTGAACAAATGATTTTCCAAGGGTATCTTTTTGTATATTTAATATTAAATTATCGGTTAGTACGTTGAAACTATAGGTTGCAATATATTCAAGAAATATATCATAACTTTTAGAATTCTCATCAGATAATCCGAGTTCCGTGAAACGTTCAGATGATAAGCATTTAGCTAGGCATATGCGGTCTGCAATCATGTGTGATGAAAATGATAATTTGTTTGGAGGAAGTTCTTCTTTAATCCAAGCTTTGTAGGATTCTTTGTTAAAACTTCCTAGTGGTGTAACAGCTTGATATCTGTGGAAAATATTTATAATAATGGACTTTAATGTTTCTGAGAGATCATCTAAATGTCCATTGGTTGATAAGAAGTTTTTCCAAGAAGTTAGCATAATATCATTAAATAATGTTGAACAATTGTCTGGGTGCATGAAGAAGTTTAGGCATTTTAAATAATCGTCATTATTTATTGCATAAGTGATAATATCTGGCGAAATACCGGAATATTTATACGCTAACATCGAAGGATCAAATCCAGTCTTCCAATCGGAAATATCAATTTTTTTAATGTCAATTTTATCAATATCCTCATCATAAAAGTTTATATAATTATCAAAAGCATTGCTGTTTTTTTCTGTTATTTCATACGTTAATAAAAAATTAATATCACAGTCGAGTGCTTGGCAAATGGCAATGATTTTATCGAGTGAAGGAAATGTTTTGCCTTTTTCCCATCGTCCAATTGTTCGTCGTTCAACATTTATTTTTTCTGCAAATGTGTCTTGTGTATGACAACAGGAAAATCTTTCATAAGGATTGGGAGATTCACTTTGATGGTTTAAATAAAGTTGATATCTCCATTTTCGGAGTAACTTAAATTTGAATATAAATAATTTTTCATAGTATGTCAGTTCTTTTTTGTCATTCATGAGTGACAAATACCTCCTTAAAATAAATTTAATACGCACAAATATGGTACTGAATAATGACAGAATATATGATATAGTAATAAATGTCAAGAGGCCTAATGACAAAAAGTCACATAATAACGACAAAAACGAAGGGAGAAGTAGATATGTCTAGCGTATATCTTAGTGAATTAACAGAAGAGCAAATTAAACGAGCTTGTCTTGATTTTGTGGAAACATACCCAAAGGTAGAGAAACAAATAAGAGAGGGGGTGGAATATATTGAAAAAGAATTCAAATGTTTTGAAGACTGTATTAACAGTGAACAATATGCAGATGCAGAGAAATATAATCTTAGCGAAGCGACATTAGTTATTTTTCGTAAGCAAGTTAAAAAAGCTTTTAAACCTTATACAAATACGGTGAAAAGTTTTTTAGAGGTGACTAAAAATGAATCTTATGCAACACAAGATTATTATCTTGAGCTAAAAAAACTAAATAAAAAAGCAATTGAGACACAGAGAGAGGTGGTGCAAACGATTAACTATTATAAAGATATGTATCTTTTATATCAACTTCAACTAGGAAGCAAAGTTAGGATTCTTAATTTTGAGGATATTGCTAAAAAAACTATACATTAAGTCGAAGGATACCAGTAGAAAATGATAGTCAGAAATAATGAGGGGCTGGCTATCAATAAAAGCAAAATAAAGCAGAAAGAGGAAAATTATGGATATTAGTAAAATCGTAGTAGATGTCAGAGAAACAATAGGAGAAAAAACTTTATTACTCGAATGGCGACCTTCGTTTAGTTATGCAGGAGGCGTAAAAGGAGAGCAAGATGGAATTAAACTTACGTGCTTATCCGAAAAAGCAGGGTATGAAAAAATAGATATTAAAATTCCAGGAATGATGTCATTACCATTTGAATTTAACAATACACCAATACCAGTAGTATTTGAAGAAATTAGTGGTAAATTATGGCAGGATTGGAGTAATAAGGGGACAGTTAAAATGTCTGTGGTAGCAAAGGGAATTAAACCAGTTGAAGTTAGAAGAAAAGTTCAGTTAAATGGATAAGGCAAAAAAAGAATAACGTAGATAACTTCCTCACTTTTAGATAATGAGAGTGGGGAAGTACATGAGGAGGAATAGCGTGAAAAAATTTATATTTAATAGTTATATGGAACACTCGAAAAATTATATATTGCTAAATGTGATATTAGGAATAATGGAATGTATAAATACTCCCTTGAAGTTATGTTTTTTTATAATTCCGGTTGTGATTTATGTAATAGGAGTACATTTTAGTGGAAATTTAAAATTGCCGTTTATACCTGACGCAATAACCCCAAAATATGATTTGTTTATAAATATATTACTTTTAAGCTTGTTTTTTGTGTTACTTATGGTTGTTATAGTATCAATTGGGAGAAATCTTAACAATGCAGAAACTAAAGTGTTTAGAGAGGCTTTTGAAGGGAAAAGAGAAAACAGGGAAATTATACATTTGATATATAAACGGAAAACAAAGGGGAATATTGAACGAAGAATTTATAGTCATATAGTTCCAGATGAATGGAATGATAAAGGTGTTTATTTAAAAATATTAAAGATATTCGATGAACATTTTGAAACAGTAAAATTTGTTATAGATAATAATAACTCACGTGTGACAATTATGAAAACAAGAGAAGGCTTTATTAAACCCGAAAAAGAAGAATATCATGATGAAATACTTGACAAAGAAATGAGAGAAGTTGAATGATTCAATTAGGATATAACAAAATAACTGAAAAACCGATAAAAGTAGATATATTTGCTACGGGGCAGTTGTGCTGTGTCGGAGGAACTGGATCGGGAAAATCAATTTTTGTATTGTATATACTGTATAATATCTTAAAGTACGGGAAAAAAGAAAATTGTAAAATGGAATTATTTATTTGTGATTTCAAAAAGTCCGGAGATTTTAAGGGAATAGCGAAAAATTATGCCGAATTTGATGAAATAACAGAGCTGATAGAACAATATTATGAAGAATTTGAAAAGACAAAAGAAAATAGTGCAACAATAAAAATTCTTCTGATTGATGAATATGCAGGATATATAATTTGGCTTACTCAAAAAGATAATCGTAAAGCTAAAGTAATAAAAGAAAAAATAAGTAATGTACTTATGATGGGAAGATCTCGCCACTGTTTTGTATGGTGTGTTCAGCAGAGAATTTCAGCAAGCCTATTTCCAACAGGAATTGGTGCTATCGATAATTTTCAGATATGTATAGGGATGGGAAGATTATCGGTTGAAAGTAGGAAATCTCTATTTTCAGGAGAACATTTAGAAGATAGAGAATATGAGGAACGGTATCATCCGAAGACTGGACAGGGATTGATACTAATAGATGGACAAGAAATTCAACCGATTCAGATTCCTTTTATAAGTGATAAAGAACGACTAAAAAAACTGCTTCAGGAGATGGCAAAAAGGTGATGGTATAAAGGATATAGCTTGTTATTAGTTGTTTGCATTTGGGGTAGTATTACCCCAAATGCAAACAAAACACATAAATATTTTTAAATATCTATAAAAACGTATAATACTATATAAAGTTATTGTGCGGAGAAATGAACAAAATGCACAGGAGGTGGAAGATATAGATACACAATCTTTTATGTATCAGCTTACGATAAATAATCCTTTAGAGAAGGGATATTCTCATCAAATAATAATTGATATTTTGCGAAATAATTTCAAAACGCTATCGTATATTGCCATGGCAGATGAATATGGAAGTGCGCATACGCATCATACACATGTGTTTGTTGTATTTAGTTCTAGAGTAAGATTTTCGATGCTTAAAAGGTATTTTGGGACGGCTGCGCATATTGAAAAATGCAGGGGGACGGTCAGCCAAAATTTGTCGTATATTAAAAAGAGTGGAAAATGGCAGTTGGATGAATCAAAAAGAGAATCAAAAATAGAAGGAACATTTGAAGAATATGGTACACAGCCTCCTGATAGTAAAGGAAAAAGAAGTGATATGTCGGAACTTTATCAAATGATTCAAAATAATATGACCAATGCAGAGATCCTCGCTGTAAATCAAGATTATATAATGCAAATAGACCGGCTCGATAAGGTTCGTACCACTATTTTGATGGAAAGGTTTAAGGAAACAGTAAGATTAAATTTGGAAGTAATTTATATTTTTGGCAAAACAGGGACGGGGAAAACACGGAGAGTTTTGGAAGAAAATGGATATGTAAATGTATATCGAGTAACCGATTATAATCACCCGTTTGATTCATATACAGCGCAACCAGCAATTTGTTTTGACGAATTTAGGTCATCATTAAAATTAAAAGAAATGTTACTTTATTGTGATATATATCCGATAGAGTTGCCAAGTCGATATTCTAATAAATTTGCATGTTACAACAAAGTATACATTGTTTCTAACTGGGAGCTTGAGAAACAATATTCTGAATTGCAGAGAGAAGATAAAGAATCATGGCAAGCATTTTTAAGACGAATACATAAAGTTATCTATTATAAGGATATGAATGAAATAATCGAATATCCAACAGTTCAGGCGTATTTAGAAAGAAAAAGTGAGTTTAGAACGATAGAAGAGAATGAAGAAAATCCATTTGAATGATAAGAGGTGAGGTAAGTGATTGAAAAAATACCGTTATGGGAAAAAGCGAATCTTACAATTGAAGAAGCAGCTGAATTTTCTAATATTGGACAGAACAAAATATCAGCACTATTAAAGATGCCAAGATGCCCGTTTGTGTTATATGTTGGAAAAAAGAAATTAGTCAAAAGAAAAGAATTTGAAAAGTTTTTAAAAGAGAGTATTGAATTATAAGAAATGGCTGATTTGCATTGAATTTGAAGCTCCGGTGTGGTAATCTATAAGTTGCTATATTGGAGCTTCTTTTTATGGAAAGGAGCTAAAATAATGGGTAGAAACCTAAAAGGGAAGGAGCTTGGAGAGGGAATTTATCAACAAGCTAATGGAACATATTGTGCAAGGTTTATTGATAGATTTGGAAAGAGAAAATCAAAACGCTCTAAAAAGTTGCAAGAAGTAAGACAGTGGCTTGCAGATGCAACTTATATAAACGAACATAGTGATATAGAACAAGCTACGAATATGATGGTAGATGCTTGGTTTGAATATTGGATTGATGTAAAGAAAAAGACGGTACGTCCGAATACTGTTAGAAATTATACAGAACGTTATAATAAAAACATTCAGAAGATAATCGGGAGAAAAATTTTAACAGAAGTAAAATCTATTCATTGTCAAAAAATTTTTACTGATATGGCAGAGGAAGGATACAAAACATCTACAATATATCAAACAAGAATTGCGCTCTTTAACATGCTCGAATTTGCAAAAGAAAATGAAGTGATTTTAAGCAATCCTTGTAAGAAATCAGTGAAAAGCGATATGGGAAAACCTTCACAGAAGAAAGAAGCACTTACAATAGATGTTCAAAAGAAATTTATAGAATATGCAAAAGGGCAAAGTTATGAAAATCAGTTTAGATTTATATTACAAACAGGGCTTCGTACTGGTGAATTAGTGGGCTTGAAATGGGAAGATATTGATTTTTCAAAGAAAGCAATAAGGATTCAACGTTCAATGGAATATCGATATAGTGTTGGTGAATGGAGAATAGGAGAGCCTAAAAGTAAAGCAGGATATCGTACAATTCCATTAACCGATGAGGCTATTAGAATACTAACAGAACAAAAAGAAAAAAATAAGAACATAAAAAAAATACAAGAAGAATGGTCTGATTTTATTTTTTTAAGTCGTAAGGGAGAACCAGTAAAGAATAGTGCATATGATGCAGCTCTGTTTAAGATATGTGATAAAGCAAAAATTAACAGATTTTCTATGCATGTACTAAGGCACACTTTTGCTACAAGGTGCATTGAAGGTGGAATGATGCCAAAGACATTACAGAAAATATTGGGGCATTCGAATATTGGTATAACTATGAATCTATATGTTCATATCACAGAAGACGAAAAACAAAAGGAAATTGACAAGGTGTCTTGCGTATTAAATGTAGGATAAAGATACATATGTATAGATAGTTAGTGGCACTCGCTGTGGCACTCGATTCAATAAAGGAAGACGCAAACACCGTAAAATAAAGGGATTTTTAAGGAGGAATATAAAAAATGAAACTTGGAATCGTAGGATTACCTAATGTGGGAAAAAGTACTTTATTTAATTCACTGACAAAAGCAGGAGCAGAATCAGCCAACTACCCATTCTGTACCATTGATCCAAATGTGGGTGTTGTTACTGTACCGGATGAACGTCTGAATGTGCTTGGTGAGATGTATCACACCAAAAAGATCATCCCGGCAGCGATTGAGTTTGTAGATATCGCAGGTCTTGTAAAAGGTGCATCCAAAGGAGAAGGTCTTGGAAACCAGTTTCTTGCAAATATCCGTGAGGTTGATGCAATTGTTCATGTAGTACGTTGTTTCGAGGACAGCAATATTGTCCATGTAGACGGAAGTATTGATCCGCTGCGTGACATTGAGACGATCAACCTGGAGCTGATCTTTTCAGACCTTGAGATCCTGGAAAGAAGAATTTCCAAAGCAGTCAGAGCAGCAAGAAATGACAAGACGATCGCAAAAGAGCTGGCACTGATGGAAAGAATTAAAGCACATCTGGAAGATGGAAAGATGGCAAAGAGCTTTGATGATATCAATGACGAAGATGAACAGCAGTGGCTGGAAAGCTACAATCTTCTGACCTACAAGCCGGTCATTTTTGCTGCAAATGTGGCAGAAGATGATCTTGCAGATGATGGTGCAAGTAATGCGGGAGTACAGGCAGTCCGTGAGTATGCAAAAAGAGAGGACTGCGAAGTATTCGTTGTCTGTGCAGAGATTGAGCAGGAGATCGCGGAACTTGATGATGATGAAAAGAGCATGTTCCTGGAAGAACTGGGACTTAAGGAATCTGGTCTTGAAAAGCTGATCAAGGCAAGCTACAGCCTTCTTGGACTGATCAGTTACCTGACAGCAGGAGAACCGGAAGTCCGTGCATGGACAATCAAAAAAGGAACGAAAGCACCACAGGCAGCAGGAAAGATCCATTCTGATTTTGAAAGAGGATTCATCCGCGCTGAAATCGTATCCTATGATGACTTGATGGCATGTGGCACTTATAACGCTGCAAAAGAAAAAGGTCTGGTAAGACTGGAAGGTAAGGATTATGTTGTACAGGACGGAGATATTATCCTGTTTAGATTCAACGTATAATATTTGTTAAAAAAGTAATTGATAATGTATGGTGAGAGACGGACAGATGTCCGTCTCTTTTATGATATAAGATAGTATAAGCTTACTATAGTTTGCATAAAACAACCTCTTGAAATGCAGGGGTTGTACGTCAAAAGGAACAATCAGAACAGTAAAATGACTGGACTTTTCATATATGAACAGCTATAATAATATCGAACGAAAGTGTAGAAAAATTTTAACACAAGTAAAAGTTTTGACACAATCTAAGGAGGAACAAAGAAAATGGCAAGATCAATGAAGACCATGGATGGTAACCATGCAGCTGCTCATGCTTCTTATGCTTATACAGAAGTTGCTGCTATTTACCCGATCACACCTTCATCTGTAATGGCTGAAGCCACAGACGAATGGGCAACACAAGGAAGAAAGAATATTTTTGGTCAGACTGTTCAGGTAACAGAAATGCAGTCTGAAGCAGGTGCAGCAGGTACTGTACACGGCTCACTGTCAGCAGGTGCGCTTACTACTACTTACACAGCTTCCCAGGGCTTACTTCTTATGATTCCTAACTTATATAAAATTGCTGGTGAACAGCTTCCGGGTGTATTCAACGTATCTGCCCGTGCAGTAGCTTCACACGCTCTTAATATTTTTGGTGATCATTCAGATGTTTACGCCTGTCGTCAGACTGGATGCGCAATGCTCTGTGAATCCAGCGTACAGGAAGTTATGGACCTGACACCGGTTGCACACTGTGCAGCACTGAAAGGTAAGATTCCATTCATTAACTTCTTCGATGGTTTCCGTACATCACACGAAATCCAGAAGATCGAAACATGGGATTACGAAGATCTGGAAGATCTCGTAGACAAGGATGCAATCAAGGAATTCCGTGCACATGCACTGAACCCGAACCATCCATGTGAAAGAGGATCAGCTCAGAACCCGGATACATTCTTCCAGGCTCGTGAAGCATGTAACCCATACTACGATGCTATGCCGGCAATCGTACAGGAATACATGGACAAAGTTAACGCTAAGATCGGAACAAACTACAAACTGTTCAACTACCATGGTGCAGAGGACGCTGAAAGCGTAATCATCGCTATGGGATCTGTTTGCGACACAATCGATGAAACAATCGATTACTTACTTGCTCAGGGCAAGAAGGTTGGTGTTGTTAAAGTTCGCCTTTACAGACCATTCTGCGCACAGGCACTTGTAGATGCAATTCCGGATTCCGTTAAGTACATTAACGTTCTTGACAGAACAAAAGAACCAGGATCTCTTGGAGAACCTCTGTACCTTGACGTTGTTGCAGCTCTTAAAGGAACAAAATTCGATGCTGTTAAGATCAACTCAGGACGTTACGGACTTGGTTCTAAAGATACAACACCGGCTCAGGTTGTTGCTGTATTTGAAAATGAAGCAAAAGCTAAATTTACAATCGGTATCGTTGATGATGTAACAGGACTTTCTCTTGAAGTAGGTGCTCCACTGGTTACAACACCGGAAGGAACAATCAACTGTAAGTTCTGGGGACTTGGAGCTGACGGAACAGTCGGAGCTAACAAGAACTCTATCAAGATCATCGGTGATAACACAGATATGTATGCACAGGCTTACTTTGATTATGACTCAAAGAAATCCGGTGGTGTTACAATGTCTCACCTCCGTTTCGGTAAGAAACCAATTAAATCTACTTACCTGATTCACAAAGCAAACTTTGTTGCATGCCATAACCCGTCATATATCAACAAATACAACATGGTTCAGGAACTTGTAGATGGTGGTACATTCCTTCTTAACTGCCCATGGACAGTAGAAGAACTGGACAAACATCTTCCAGGACAGGTAAAAGCATTCATCGCTAACCATGACATCAAATTCTACACAATCGATGGTATCAAGATCGGTAAAGAAATCGGACTTGGCGGACGTATCAATACAGTTCTTCAGTCTGCATTCTTCAAACTGGCTAACATCATTCCGGAAGAAGAAGCTATCGACCTTATGAAGAAAGCTGCAAAAGCTACATACGGCAAGAAGGGTGATAAGATCGTACAAATGAACTACGATGCTATCGATGCCGGAGCTAAACAGGTTAACGCTGTTGAAGTACCGGAAAGCTGGAAGAACTGCGAAGACGAAGGTCTGTTCACACCAGAAGTTAAGGGTGGAAGAGAAGATGCAGTAGCATTCGTTAAGAATATTCAGGCTAAGGTTAATGCTCAGGAAGGTAATACATTGCCTGTATCTGCATTCAAAGATTATGTAGATGGATCTACACCGTCAGGAACAGCTGCATACGAAAAACGTGGTATCGCTGTAGATATCCCGATCTGGCAGTCAGAGACATGTATCCAGTGTAACCGTTGCGCATATGTATGTCCGCATGCTGCAATCCGTCCGGTAGCTCTTACAGAAGAAGAACTTGCAAAAGCACCAGAAGGACTGAAAGCAATCGACATGATCGGTATGCCGGGAATGAAGTTCACAATGACTGTATCAGCTTATGACTGTACAGGATGTGGTTCTTGTGCAAATGTCTGCCCAGGTAAGAAGGGTGAAAAAGCTCTTGTTATGGGTAACATGGAAGAGAACGCAGGAGAACAGGTATACTTTGACTTTGGTACAGAAATCGAAGTAAAACCAGAAGTTGTTGCTAAATTTAAAGAAAATACAGTAAAAGGATCTCAGTTCAAACAGCCACTGCTTGAGTTCTCAGGAGCTTGTGCTGGATGTGGAGAGACTCCATACGCTAAACTTATCACACAGTTATTCGGTGACAGAATGTACATCGCTAATGCAACAGGTTGCTCATCTATCTGGGGTAACTCATCACCGTCTACACCTTACACAGTAAACTCTAAGGGACAGGGACCGGCTTGGTCTAACTCACTGTTCGAAGATGCTGCTGAGTTCGGTTATGGTATGTTACTTGCTCAGAAAGCAATCAGAGAAGGTCTGAAAGCGAAAGTAGAAGAAGTTGCTGCATCAGATAAAGCCAGCGAAGAAGCAAAAGCTGCTTGCAACGAATGGCTTGAAACATACGGATGCGGAGCTACTAACGGAACAGCTACAGACAAACTTGTTGCTGCATTAGAAGGATGCGACTGCCCGACATGCAAAGATATCGTAGAAAAGAAAGACTTCCTTGCTAAGAAATCCCAGTGGATCTTCGGTGGTGACGGATGGGCTTACGATATCGGATTCGGTGGTGTTGACCACGTACTTGCAAGTGGAAAAGACATCAACGTAATGGTATTCGATACAGAAGTTTACTCTAATACAGGTGGACAGTCTTCTAAGTCTACTAAGACTGGTGCTATCGCTCAGTTCGCAGCAGGCGGAAAAGAAACTAAGAAAAAAGACCTTGCTTCTATCGCAATGAGCTACGGTTACGTATACGTTGCACAGATCGCTATGGGTGCTGACTTCAACCAGACTGTAAAAGCTATCGCAGAAGCTGAAGCATATCCGGGACCGTCCCTGATCATCGCTTACGCTCCATGTATCAACCATGGTATCAAGAAAGGTATGAGCAAAGCTCAGACAGAAGAACAGCTTGCAGTTGAATGTGGATACTGGAACAACTTCCGTTTCAATCCAGAAGCAGAAGGATCTAAGTTCACTCTTGACAGCAAGGCACCAGATCTTGCCGGATACGAAGAATTCCTTAACGGTGAAGTTCGTTACAACGCTCTTGCCAGATTCAATCCTGAAAAGGCTAAAGTTCTGTTTGCTAAGAACGAAGAAGAAGCAAAAGCTAGATATGCATATCTGCAGAAACTCGTTACACTGTACGGTTCTGAAGAATAAGATTGACTTTAATGAGGAGTCAGGGACGAAAGTCTCTGGCTCCTTTTTGGTTTGTGAGGATTCAAAAGGGGACGCGTACGCAAAAGAACCTGCGCTGCACACCGCCTGCAAATGTGTTGTAGGTCCACAGAATGTCAAAGACTATCTTGCATTTGACAAGGTACTCGCATGCGGCGGAACCTGGATGGTAAAGGATGCTCTGATAAATGGCGGAGAATTTGAAAAGATCAAAGAAATGACAAAAGAAGCGGTAGATATTGTAAAATAGCAATTATCTCTTGCAAAAATGAAAATTTTGTAGTATGGTTGATAAAGAAAATGATGAATATTCAGCTTGATAGAGGCGCGGGATTTATCAGTACCTTCTGAAAGATGCGGCAGGGAAGCCGACAGAAGAGAAAGGAAATACCGCCGAAGGAGCCGGAACCCCAACCCCGGTTTCTGGGACGATGCAGAAGATGCAGCGTACTGTCACACACGTGGAGCGCTATCGGAAGAACATTTAAGGAAGACTTTACATGCCATGAATGCGTTTTGCCGGTGCAAGCGTTATTCATGGCATTTTTATGTTTTAAAACAGGAGGTATTTTAATTGAGAGAAAAAATGAGAAAGTTAAGCAGTCTGCTCGCAGCTGTAATGATCTGCGTAATGGCAAGTCCCCTTGTCACATTTGCAGCAGACGCGGAGGAGTATGTACCGAAGATGTACGCCAGCATCTGGTCACTGGTTCCACCGGTGGTTGCGATCGCACTGGCACTGATCACAAAAGAAGTGTACAGCTCATTATTTGTAGGAATTTTAGTAGGTGGAATATTCTATTCTGGATTTTCCTTTGAAGGAACCATCACCCATATTTTTCAGGAAGGGATCGTAGCTGTTCTTTCTGACAGCTATAATGTGGGAATCCTGATCTTCCTGGTTATCTTAGGAACCATGGTCTGCCTGATGAACAAGGCAGGAGGATCTGCCGCATTCGGTGAATGGGCAAGTACCCATATCAAGAGCCGTGTAGGTGCACAGCTGGCAACAATCATTCTTGGTGTGCTGATCTTTATCGATGACTATTTTAACTGTCTGACAGTCGGAAGCGTGATGCGTCCGGTAACGGATGCGCAGAATGTTTCCAGAGCAAAGCTTGCGTATCTGATCGATGCGACAGCAGCTCCGGTATGTATCATTGCACCGATTTCATCCTGGGCAGCAGCCGTTACGGGTTTTGTAGAAGGTGAAGATGGATTTTCAATATTTATCCGTGCAATTCCATATAACTTCTATGCAATCCTTACCATCCTGATGATGATCGCAATGGTTGTGATGAAGGTTGAGTATGGTCCGATGAAGGTTCATGAAGATAATGCGAAAAAAGGTGATATTTACACCACACCGGACAGACCGTATGCAAATACGGAGGAAGAGGCAGTGGATAACTGTAAAGGAAAAGTAATGGATCTTCTGATCCCGATCATTTCACTGATCATCTGCTGTGTGATCGGAATGATCTACACCGGTGGGTTCTTTGACGGAGTTGGTTTTGTAGAAGCATTTTCTGGAAGTGATGCTTCCCAGGGACTGGTGTATGGAAGCTTCTTTGCTTTTGTGATCACAATCGTGCTGTATCTGGTAAGACGTGTGCTGAAATTCGATGAGTGTATGGCATGTCTCCCGGACGGATTTAAGGCGATGGTTCCGGCAATCCTGATTCTTGTTTTTGCATGGACGCTGAAATCTATGACCGACAGTCTTGGAGCGGCAGAATATGTAGCAGGCATTGTAGCCGGAAGTGCGGAAGGTATGGTAAATCTTCTTCCGGCAATCATCTTCCTTGTGGGATGCTTTCTTGCATTTGCAACCGGTACAAGTTGGGGAACATTCGGAATCCTGATCCCGATCGTGGTACATGCATTTGAAGGAAAGAATGAGACGATGATGATCATTGCTATCTCCGCATGTATGGCCGGAGCAGTTTGTGGTGACCACTGTTCACCGATTTCGGATACAACGATCATGGCATCTGCTGGTGCACAGTGCAATCATATTAATCATGTCAATACACAGCTTCCATATGCGGCAAGCTGCGCGGCGATTTCGTTTATCACTTATATTATTGCCGGATTCGTACAGAGTGCATGGATCGCACTTCCGGCAGGAATCATCATGATGCTTGTCTTTGTGACATTCATGAAATTTTCACAGAAAGAGCAGACAACAGCTTTTTCACAGAAGAAAGAAGCATAACAGAGAAAATGAGGAATGGCTTTCGTAGCTGTTCCTTATTTTATTTACGCGAGCAACGAATCAAAGTCCGTGCTTGCACGAGACCTTGGCGACTGACGCGATAACTTGAGAAACTCGCGGAGCGTGTTTCTAATAGTTGACGGAAAAATCATAAAGAACTGGGAAGGTACATCGGATTATGGAAAACATTTCCCACCAAGACCTTGTATCAAATCAAAGAAATGTGTACAATGTTATTTATGAGACTAACTACAGAACTTGGAGGAAATCATATATGGATTTAACAAAGCTTACAGCATATGAGATCATTGAGCACAGACCTCTTCCGGATCTGAAATCGGAAGGAGCGCTTTTAAGACATAAAAAGAGTGGTGCGAGGGTGCTTCTGATCTCCAATGATGATGAAAATAAAGTATTTAATATCGGATTCCGCACACCGACCACGAACAGTACCGGAGTGCCACATATCATGGAACATACTGTTCTGTGTGGCTCGGAAAAGTTTCCGACCAAGGATCCGTTTGTGGAACTGGTAAAAGGATCTTTGAACACCTTTTTGAATGCGATGACTTATCCGGACAAGACGGTATATCCGGTTGCAAGCTGTAATGAAAAGGATTTTCAGAATCTGATGGACGTGTATATGGACGCAGTCCTGCATCCGAATATTTATAAACACGAAGAAATCTTCCGGCAGGAGGGCTGGAATTATCACCTGGAGGAAGCAGATGGGGAGCTTTCTTATAACGGAGTTGTTTATAATGAGATGAAGGGAGCTTTTTCTTCACCGGATGGTGTTCTGGACCGTATGATCCTGAATTCTCTTTTCCCGGATACGACCTATGCAAATGAGTCCGGCGGAGATCCGGATGTGATCCCGGAACTGACTTATGAAGAATATCTGAATTTCCACAGAACCTATTATCATCCGTCCAACAGTTATATTTACCTCTATGGAAATATGGATATGGAAGAGAAATTAAATTGGCTGGATCAGGAATATCTGTCTGCTTACGATAAAAAAGAAGTAGATTCTGAGATCCATCTGCAGAAGCCGTTTGAGCAAATGCATGATATCACAAAGCCGTATTCGATCGCAAGTAATGAATCGACAGAAGATAACACCTATCTTTCCTACAATAAGGTCATTGGGACTTCTCTGGATGAAAAGCTGTATCTGGCATTCCAGATCCTGGATTATGCACTGCTTTCTGCACCGGGAGCACCAATTACAAAAGCACTTCTGGAAGCAGGAATTGGAAAAGATATCAGTGGGTCGTATGACAGCAGCACCTATCAGCCGATCTTCTCCATTGTGGCAAAGAATGCCAATGAAGAGCAGAAAGCAGAATTTGTAAAAGTGATCGAAGATACATTGAAGGCTATCGTAGAAAACGGAATGGACAAAAAGGCACTGGAAGCGGGAATCAATTACCATGAATTCCGTTACCGTGAAGCAGACTTCGGAGGCTATCCGAAGGGACTGATGTACGGTCTGCAGATATTTGACAGCTGGCTTTATGATGAAACAAAGCCGTTTATCCATGTGGAGGCGCTGGGCACCTTTGCATTCTTAAAAGAGCAGATCAGTACCGGGTATTTTGAAAAGCTGATTCAGACATACCTTCTGGATAATCAGCATGGAGCACTGGTTACGATCGTGCCGGAACCGGGACGTACAGCCAGACTGGATGCAGAATTAAAAGAAAAACTGCAGGCATACAAAGAAAGCCTTAGCAGGGAAGAAATCGAAAAGCTGGTTACAGATACGAAGCATTTACAGGAGTATCAGGAAGAACCGTCAAGTCAGGAGGATTTGGAGAAGATCCCGATGCTGACAAGGGAGGATATTTCCAGAGAGATCGCACCGATTTACAATGAAGAGATGAAGATTGCAGATATCCCGACTGTCTTCCATGAGATTGAAACGAACGGGATCGGTTATCTGGATCTGATGTTTGACCTTTCGGATGTGCCGGAAAAGAATCTCCCGATGGTGGGGCTTCTGCAGGCAGTTCTCGGAATCATTGACACCGAGCATTATGAATATGGAGAACTTTTCAATGAAATCAACAGACACACCGGAGGAATCGGAACTTCTCTGGAGCTTTACCCGGATGTGACGAAAGTAAAAGAAAAAGAATTCAAGGCAACTTTTGAAATCAAAGGGAAAGCACTTTATGGACAGATTCCATTTGCCATCCGTATGATGAAAGAGATTCTGACAGCATCGAAACTGGATGATGAAAAACGTCTGAAAGAGATTCTTTCTATGACAAAGACCAGATTGCAGGATCGTTTCCTGTCTGCAGGACATTCCGCAGCAGCACTCCGGGCAATGTCTTATAAGTCACCGATTTCAAAATTCAAAGATACGACGAATGGAATAGAATATTACCAGAACATCCGTGAGATGGAAGAACATTTCGAGGAGAAGAAGGAAGAGATTACAAATGGATTAAAAGCTTTATCTGAACTGCTTTTTAGAAAAGGCAATATGATGATCAGTTATACAGCCACAAGAGAAGGGTTTGCCGTTTTAGAAGAGGAGATCGGAAGCTTAAAAGAAGTCCTTTATCCGGAGAGGATGCCACAGAGCCGGTGCATCCTGCACTGTGAGAAGAAGAATGAAGGCTTTAAGACTTCTTCAAAAGTACAGTTTGCGGCAAAGGCAGGCAACTTTATTGATGCAGGAGAAGAATATAACGGGGCACTGCAGATCCTGAAAGTGATCATGAGTTATGAGTATCTCTGGATCAATATCCGTGTAAAAGGAGGAGCTTATGGATGCATGAGCAACTTTAACCGCATTGGTGAGGGCTATTTTGTATCTTACCGTGATCCGAACCTGGGAAGAACTCTGGAAATCTATGACGGAGTTCCGGAATATCTGGAGAACTTCACGGTTAGTGAGCGTGATATGACAAAATATATTATCGGAACGATCAGCAACATTGATCAGCCGATGACACCGGCAACCAAGGGAGACCGTTCTATGAATCTTTATATGAATCATGTCAGTGCAGAGATGATCAGAAAAGAAAGAGAACAGATCCTTACGGCCAACCAGGAGGATATCCGTGCACTTGCAGGTGTGGCACGTGCGGTGCTTGCAAATGATCAGATCTGTGTGATCGGAAACGAAGCAAAGATAGAAGAAGAAAAAGAACTGTTTATGACAGTTGAGAATTTATTTTAGAAGGAGAATGCATGAGAGCAGATTTTAAATCAGGATTTGTAACGCTGATCGGCAGGCCGAATGTGGGGAAATCCACACTTATGAACTATCTGATCGGTCAGAAGATTGCTATTACATCGAATAAACCACAGACCACCAGAAACCGGATCCAGACGGTACTTACGACCGATGAAGGACAGATTGTATTTGTTGATACACCGGGAATCCATAAGGCGAAAAACAAGCTTGGGACCTACATGGTAAATGTGGCAGAGCGCACCTTAAATGAAGTGGATGTGGTACTGTGGCTGGTTGAACCAAGTACCTTTATCGGAGCCGGAGAGCAGCACATTGTGCAGCAGCTTGGGAAGGTGACGACACCGGTCGTGCTGGTCATTAACAAGGCAGATACTGTGAAGAAGGAAGACATTCTTCCGTGTATTGCAAAATACAACGAAGTATACCAGTTTGCAGATATCGTTCCGGTATCTGCAAGAACCGGTGAAAATACAGACGAGCTTTTAAAGGTCATCATGAAATATCTTCCGTATGGACCGCAGTTTTATGATGAAGATACCATTACCGACCAGCCGGAAAGGCAGATCGTGGCAGAGCTGATCCGTGAGAAAGCACTGCACTGTCTGAATGAGGAGATTCCACATGGAATTGCGGTATCAATCGAGAAGATGAAAGCACGCAAAAAAGTGATGGATATTGAGGCAACGATCATCTGTGAACGTGATTCACATAAAGGAATCATCATTGGCAAGCAGGGATCCATGCTGAAAAAGATCGGCAGTACGGCGCGATATGAGATCGAGCAGATGCTCGGATGTAAGGTAAATCTCCAGCTTTGGGTAAAAGTAAAGAAAGACTGGAGAGACAGCGATTTCCTGATCAAAAACTTTGGATACCGAGAAGACGAGTAAAAAATGTCAAGGTGTTTCTCTGAAAAACAGCTGGCAGATATTACGCAGTATAGCATCTGAAAATATGGGAGAACCTAATCTTAAAAGGCATAAGAAAAAGATGAGGTGACCGAAGGATGAATCAGGAATACTGGGATCAGTTTGCAAGGACAGGACGGGTGGAGGATTATCTCTCCTACCGGGAAAAGGAAGTCTGTAAAGCGAAAACGGAGAAATACGGGGACAAATGCAGTGAATCAGTTAACAACAATGACAGGGATGATTTTGTCGGTAGCACCGATCGGTGAATATGATAAAAGAGTCGTGATCCTGACAAAAGAAAAAGGGAAAATATCAGCGTTTGCAAAAGGGGCGAGACGACCGAACAGTCCGCTTGCAGGGGCTTGTACACCTTGTAATTTCGGAAAATTCATGCTGTATGAAGGAAGAAATTCCAATACTCTCCAGTCGGCAGAGATCGAAAATTATTTTGCAGAGCTCCGAACGGATGTGGAAGCGGCATATTATGCATTTTATTTTCTCGAATTTGCAGATTTTTATACAAGGGAAGCCAATGACGAGCGGGAAATGCTGAAGCTTCTTTATCAGACGATGCGCGTGCTGACGAAAAAGATCATTCCATTTGAGCTGGTACGCTACATATTTGAACTGAAGGCACTCAGTGTCAGCGGGGAAGGACCGCAGGTATTTCAGTGTGTCAGATGCGGGAACAGGGAACGTCCCTGTGTGTTCAGTGTGAAGGAGGGCGGTCTGGTCTGCAGTGAATGCGGTCAGAATGTCTATGACGGAATGCGGCTGAATACGTCTACCCTTTATGCCATGCAGTTCATTGTCGGGACACCGGTGGAAAAGCTCTATACCTTTACCTTAAGCGATGAAGTTTTACAGGAACTGGGAAAAGTAATGGAGCGTTATCTAGATGTATACGTGGATCACAGATTCAAGTCGCTTGAGATTCTGAAGCAGCTCACAGGGCTGAAATAACCGGAAAATTGTATATTAGATTAGAAAATAAAGACAAATCTGGCGAAAATTAGCAGGATAAGCTTGCAAAACCTATATGCAATAGGTATAATAGGTGAATCAGAGAAGAATAAATGTTATCGCGATAAGTAGCTTTGTTCTTCTAACGAAAAATAAAAAGAATGCGAGGATTAGTGTTATGGTAGAAAAGACAATGGACAAAATTGTAGCTTTGGCAAAATCAAGAGGCTTTGTATATCCGGGGTCTGAAATCTACGGTGGGCTTGCAAATACATGGGATTATGGTAACCTGGGTGTTGAACTTAAGAACAACGTAAAGAGAGCATGGTGGAAGAAATTTGTACAGGAGAACCCGTACAATGTAGGTGTTGACTGTGCGATCCTGATGAATCCGCAGACATGGATCGCTTCCGGACATCTGGGAGGATTCAGTGATCCGCTGATGGACTGTAAGGAATGTCACGAACGTTTCCGTGCAGATAAGATCATTGAAGATTATGCACATGAGCATGGAATTGATATTCCGGACAGCATTGACGGATGGTCACATGAAGAGATGGAAGGATTTATTAAAGAACATGAAGTTCCGTGCCCGACTTGTGGAAAACATAATTTCACAGAGATCCGTGAATTTAACCTGATGTTCAAAACTTTCCAGGGTGTAACAGAAGATGCAAAGAATGTTGTTTACCTTCGTCCTGAGACTGCACAGGGAATCTTCGTAAACTTTAAGAATGTACAGAGAACTTCAAGAAAGAAACTTCCATTTGGTATTGGTCAGATCGGTAAATCATTCCGTAACGAGATCACACCGGGTAACTTTACATTCCGTACCCGTGAGTTCGAACAGATGGAACTTGAATTCTTCTGCAAACCGGATACAGACCTTGAATGGTTTACTTACTGGAAGAACTTCTGCCTGAATTGGCTGTATTCACTTGGTCTGAAGGAAGATGAAGTCCGCTACAGAGATCACGATAAAGAAGAGCTTTCTTTCTACAGCAAGGCTACAACAGACGTAGAATTCCTCTTCCCATTCGGATGGGGCGAGCTGTGGGGAATCGCAGACAGAACCGATTATGACCTGACACAGCATCAGAATGTATCAGGACAGGATCTGACTTACTTTGATGATGAGACAAATGAAAAATATATCCCATACGTAATCGAACCATCACTTGGAGCTGACCGTGTGGTACTTGCGTTCCTTTGCGCAGCATATGATGAGGAAGAACTGGAAGACGGTTCTACACGTACTGTGATGCATTTCCATCCGGAACTTGCACCGGTTAAGATCGGTGTGCTTCCGCTCTCCAAGAAGCTGAACGAGGGCGCTGAGAAGGTTTATGCTATGCTTAGCAAATACTACAACTGCGAATTTGATGACAGAGGAAATATCGGTAAGAGATATCGTCGTCAGGATGAGATCGGAACACCGTTCTGCGTAACTTATGACTTTGATTCAGAAGAAGACGGAGCAGTTACTGTTCGTGACCGTGATACAATGCAGCAGGAAAGAATTAAAATTGAAGATCTCAAAGCATACTTTGAGAAGAAATTTGAGTGGTAGAGATTTGAAAAGATCCGGATTTCCCATGTTTGGGAAGTCCGGATCTTTTTGTGCAAAAAAGTTTGTTGGGGAAGTTGTGAGACAAACGGGACAAATATAAGTGTTCAAATTCCGTTGTGCCAACCATTCTGAGGAGCCTCTGAAAGCGAAAATTATGTCAGCAGAGGCTTCCATAATTTTTGGGTGGATAGAAAAAAGTAGTATAACAGGTTGATGTGGTGAAGTAATGAAAGATAGATTTTTCGAATAAGTAATATTGATGAAGAAAAATTGGGATTTTGGAATAAAAATGGCAGAGACTAGGGAGTGTAATCGTGATAGGTTGGCTAGAATGTGTGGATTTTGAGAAAAAATTTGATTTGTAAAAATAGACAAAGAAAATCGATGATATAGTTAAAAAAATAGTCAATAAAAACAATGCCTATAGGGAAAAACTATTAAATATTCTGACAAATAATAAACAATAAAGAAAATTATTTAACGCTTGACTAATTGTAACGACAATTATATAATGGGATTAACGTTAAGGTTGGAAGATGAATATGTGAGATACTTGTTGTACAGACGGCGCGCACCGTTATTTAATGTGCAGCATGAGCCGAAGGGGCAGGCAGAAACTCTCAGGCAAAAGGAACATATTCGGACAACACTCTGGAGAACAATATATACGTATTGTACCGAAGAAGTAGTCTGGACTGTATAGCGCAAAAGCCCAGGTGATCTTTCAGGTGAACGGACAGAGGCAGACAAAAAAGATTTCAATGACGAAAACTTTTTTGCCTGTTTTTTTTGTACCCTAAAAAGCAGAATATTCAGAAAAACATAGATATAAATGATAAAATTCTGAATTTAACACACCGAAAAGGGAGCAAAAAAGACAAGGTAGTTGGTTCTAAGGAGGTAAAAGAGAATGAACAGAATTGAAGATGTAACAAATTACATTACTGAATGTGATGAAGAAGTAGGAAAAGCGCTGCAGTTAGAACTTGGCCGTCAGCGCAGAAACCTTGAACTGATCGCATCAGAGAATATCGTAAGTCCGGCAGTTATGCTTGCGATGGGAACTGTACCGACAAACAAGTATGCAGAAGGTTATCCGGGAAAACGTTATTATGGCGGATGCGAGGATGTAGATATTCTTGAAAATCTTGCAATCGAACGTGCAAAGAAATTATTTGGATGTGACCATGTATGTGTACAGCCACATTCAGGAGCAAATGCGAATACAGCTGTATATCAGGCGCTGATCAAACCAGGCGATACAGTTATGGGACTGAACCTGGCACACGGCGGACATCTTACACATGGTTCACCGGTAAACCTTTCCGGTATCCTTTACAATTTCGTACCTTACAATGTCAATGATGACGGTGTTCTGGATTACGATGAGATCAGAAAGCTTGCACATGAATGCAAACCGAAGATGATCGTAGCAGGAGCTTCGGCTTATCCGAGAGAGATCCGTTTTGATATTTTTGCAGATATTGCAAAAGAAGTTGGAGCTTATCTTTTCGTAGATATGGCACACATTGCAGGTCTTGTTGCAGCAGGACTTCACCAGAGCCCGGTTCCTTATGCTGATGTAGTTACAACAACAACACATAAAACACTCCGAGGACCTCGTGGTGGAATGATCATGTGCAAAGAAGAATATGCAAAAGCAATCAACAAAGCAATCTTCCCGGGAACACAGGGCGGACCTCTGATGCACATTATCGCAGCAAAAGCCGTATGCTTTGGAGAAGCATTAAAACCGGAATTTAAAACCTATCAGGAACAGGTTGTCAAGAATGCAAAAGCACTTGCAGAAGCTATGGTTGAAGAAGGATTCAACCTTGTCAGCGGTGGAACAGACAATCATCTGATTTTGGTAGATCTTCAGAACATGAACATCACAGGAAAAGAACTTCAGAACAGACTGGATGAAGTTTACATCACAGTTAATAAGAATGCAGTTCCGAATGATCCGGCAAGCCCGTTTGTAACTAGTGGAGTTCGTATCGGAACACCGGCTGTTACAACAAGAGGTCTGAAAGAAGAAGATATGAAGACCATCGCAAAACTGATCAAGATGACGATTACAGACTTTGATACCAAAGCAGATGAAATCCGTGCCGAAGTTACAAAGATTTGCGATAAATATCCACTTTATGAATAACAGGAGGAAAAAATGATGGAATTAAAAACACCCCTTTATGACGCTCATGTAAAAGCAGGTGGAAAGATCGTGCCATTTGCCGGGTACCTTCTTCCGGTTCAGTATGAGACAGGCGTGATCAAAGAGCATATGGCAGTACGTACTCAGGCCGGACTTTTTGATGTATCTCATATGGGTGAAATCCTTTGTGAAGGAAAAGATGCTCTTGCCAATCTGCAGCACATCCTTACAAACGATTTTACAAATATGGTAGACGGACAGGCAAGATACAGTCCGATGTGTAACGAGAACGGTGGAACTGTAGATGACTTGATCGTATACAAAAGAGCAGATGATCACTATTTTATCGTAGTAAATGCAGCAAACAAGGATAAGGATTATCAGTGGATGCTCGCACATCAGTCAGGAGAAGTTACATTTACAGACGTATCCGACCAGTATGGACAGATCGCTCTTCAGGGACCGAAGGCGATGGAAATTTTAAGAAAACTTACAACAGAAGAAAGTATTCCAAAGAAATATTATCATGCAGTATTTGGTGCAGAAGTTGCCGGAATGCCTTGCATCGTATCCAAGACAGGATATACCGGCGAAGATGGAGTAGAGATCTACCTGGCAAGTGATCTTGCAGAAAAGATGTGGGAGACACTTCTTGAAGCTGGAAAAGAAGAGGGACTGATTCCTTGTGGACTTGGTGCACGTGATACACTTCGTATGGAAGCAGCAATGCCTCTTTACGGACATGAGATGGATGATGAAGTATCACCTCTTGAAACAGGTCTGAACTTCGGTGTTAAGATGAAGAAAGACGAATTCATCGGAAAGAAAGCCATGGAAGACAGAGGAACACCAAAGATCGAAAGAATTGGTCTTAAAGTAACAGGAAGAGGAATCATCCGTGAACATCAGGATCTGTATGTTGGAGATCAGAAGATCGGACATACAACATCCGGAACACATTGTCCTTATCTTGGATATCCGATTGCTATGGCACTTGTTGATGCCGGAAGCGTAGCAATTGGCGACAAGGTAGAAGCAGATGTACGTGGAAGAAGAGTGGAAGCAGAAGTTGTGCAGCTTCCGTTCTATAAGAGAGCAAAATAAAAGAAAATAATAACGAAAATAGATTAACAGGTCGGTCGCAGAAAAAGCGATAGAGAGTGTTTGGAAAAGGCGACCGGCAGTTGAAAAGAAAAGGAGATTAAAATCATGGAAGTTAGAGCAGAATTAAAATATACAAAATCACACGAATGGGTAAAAGAAGAAGGCGGAGTCTGGACAATTGGTCTTACGGATTATGCACAGTCAGCACTCGGCGATCTCGTATTTGTAAATCTTCCGGAAGCCGGAGACAGTGTAGAGGCAGGAGAAGTATTTGGAGATGTTGAATCTGTAAAAGCGGTATCAGATGTATATTCACCGGTAACTGGAGAAGTTGAAGAAATCAACGAAGAACTTCTTGACGCACCAGAAACGATCAATAGCGCTCCGTATGATGCATGGTTTATCAAAGTAAAAGATGTATCCGGAACAGAGGAACTTCTTTCAGCAGAAGAATATGAGGCATTTGTAGCAAGCGAAGAATAATCAGGGAAAGGCGGTGAACCATTCATGGGAAGCTATGTACCGAATACAAAAGAACAGCGTCAGGAAATGCTGAAAGAAATCGGTTTTCAGACAATTGATGATCTGTTCGCACATATTCCGGCAGAAGTAAAGATCCAGGGCGGTCTTAATATTCCGGAAGGAAAAACAGAATTAGAAGTACGTCGTGATATGGAAAATATTGCTGCAAAGAATCAGGTCTTTAAGACGATTTTCCGCGGCGCAGGCGCTTACCGGCATTTTATTCCGGCAACAGTAAAGAGCGTGATTTCAAAAGAAAATTTGTTAACTGCATATACTCCTTATCAGGCAGAGATCAGCCAGGGAATCCTGCAGTCGATCTTTGAATATCAGACCATGATCTGTGATCTGACAGGAATGGATATTTCCAATGCCTGCGTATACGATGGCGCAGAAGCATCCGCAGAAGGTGTGGCAATGTGCCGTGACAGAAAACGCAGTAAAGCACTTGTTTCAGCTACCGTGAATCCATATGTTCTTGAGACGATCAAAACATACTGCTTCGGAAATGAAATGGAAGTAGAAGTAATTCCGGAAAAAGATGGACTTACAGATATTGAATATCTGAAGGAACATGTAGATGCACAGACAGCATGTGTACTGATCCAGCATCCGAACTATTACGGTAATCTGGAAGAAGCAGCCGAGATTGGTGAGATCACACATGGAGCCGGTGCGAAATATGTGATGAATGTCAATCCGATTTCTCTCGGTGTAGTAAAGACACCGGCAGAATATGGAGCTGATGTGGCAGTTGGCGAAGGACAGCCACTTGGACTTTCTATTGCATTCGGCGGACCATATCTTGGATTTATGGCTGCAACACAGAAGATGATGAGAAATCTTCCGGGACGTATCGTCGGACAGACAGAAGACCACAATGGAAAGAAAGGTTATGTACTTACTCTTCAGGCAAGAGAACAGCATATCCGTCGTGAAAAAGCATCCAGCAATATCTGCTCAAACCAGGCACTCTGCGCACTTGCAGTAGGCGTTTATCTGGCAACAATGGGCAATGAAGGGATTAAGAAAGCAGCAACACTTTCAACCTCAAAAGCACATTATCTTTCAGCAGAACTTGCAAAAGTTGGATACCAGACCGAGAACAAAGGAGAATTTTTCCATGAATTCGTAACTGTATCAGATGTTCCGGCCGCAAAAGCACTTGCAGCACTTGAGGAAAAAGGAATCCTTGGAGGATTTCCGCTTGACGAACACAGAATTCTGTGGTGCTGTACAGAAGTGAATACCAAAGAAGAGATGGACGCAGTTGTTCAGATTCTGAAGGAGGTGCAGTAATGTTAATATTTGAAAAAAGCAGACCTGGAAGAGGTTGCGATTTACTGCCAGAATGCGATGTAGAAGTAACACTTCCACAGGAAAAAGATAAAAGAGAGAAAAAACTTCATCTGCCAGAGCTTTCTGAGATTGAACTGAGCAGACATTATACAGAGCTTGCAAAGAAATCACATGGTGTGAATGATGGTTTCTATCCACTCGGATCTTGTACAATGAAATACAATCCGAAGATCAATGAAGATATGGCAGCACTTCCGGGATTCACAGAGATCCATCCACTGCAGCCGGCACATACGGTACAGGGATGCCTGGAAGTCATCAAGGAATCTGAAAAGCTGCTTTGCGAGATCACAGGTATGGATCGTATGACATTCCAGCCGGCAGCTGGTGCTCACGGAGAGTTTACAGGGCTCCTTTTGATCAAAGCATATCATAAGAGCCGTGGAGACGAAAAGAGAAAGAAAATCATCGTTCCGGACTCTGCACATGGAACCAACCCGGCAAGTGCGGCAATGGCAGGATTCCAGGTAGTCAGCATTGAATCTGCACCGGATGGTGGTGTTGATCTTGAAAAATTACAGGAAGTATGCGGAGAGGATACAGCAGGACTTATGCTTACCAATCCAAATACGGTAGGACTTTTTGATAAGAATATTCTGAAGATCACGGAGATCGTTCATAACTGTGGCGGACTTTGCTACTATGACGGAGCAAACTTAAATGCAGTTATGGGAGCTGTTCGCCCTGGAGATATGGGATTTGATGTGATCCATCTGAATCTTCACAAAACCTTCTCAACTCCGCACGGTGGCGGTGGTCCTGGAAGCGGACCTGTTGGATGCAAGAGCATGCTGGTTCCGTTTCTTCCGTCTTATGTAGTAGATGGAGAAGAAGAATTGAAATTTGTAAAAGAACCACAGAGCATCGGTGAGATGAAGAGCTTCTATGGAAACTTTACAGTCATCGTAAAAGCACTTACCTATGTGAAGACACTGGGACGCGAAGGTATTCCGGAAGCGAGCCAGAATGCGGTTCTGAATGCAAATTACATGATGAACAAACTGAAAGACCTTTATACAATGGCGTATGACGAGGTATGTATGCATGAATTCGTAATGAGTCTTGCAGATCTGAAAAAGAAAACAGGAATTTCTGCAATGGATATTGCAAAAGGACTTCTTGATAACGGTATACATCCACCGACAATGTACTTCCCGCTGATCGTTGAGGAAGCACTGATGGTAGAGCCGACAGAGACAGAGTCCAAAGAAACTCTGGATGAAGCAGTAGAAGTATTACGCAAACTGTATGAAATTGCAGAAACAGATGCTGAACAGCTTCATCAGGCGCCTGTTACAACACCGGTTACAAGAATGGATGAGGTTGGAGCAGCAAGACATCCATATCTGCGATACGAATGGCAGGACTAATAAGTTATAGCTTAAAGCGAGGGAAAAACTATGATTGAAAAGATTACTTATATTGAAAGCAATCAGTTCAGTCCATATAGAAATCTTGCAGTGGAGGAGTATTTGCTCCTCCACTGCGAGGATAAAGAATGTATTCTTTATTTGTGGCAGAATCAGAATACAGTTGTTATCGGACGGAATCAAAATGCTTGGAAAGAATGTAGAACAACAAAGCTGGAAGAAGAAGGTGGTCATCTTGCCAGGCGTCTGTCAGGTGGTGGAGCTGTGTATCATGATCTGGGAAATATGAACTTCACATTTCTGATCAGTAAAGAAGAATATGATCTGGACCGGCAACTGCAGGTAATCATAGGAGCGATGGAGATCCTTGGATTGAAGGCTGAAAAATCCGGGCGTAACGATATCCTGATCGATGGAAAGAAATTCTCGGGAAATGCGTTTTATGAGCAGGAAAAACATTGCTATCACCATGGCACGATCATGGTAGGAGTAAACATGGAAACCTTATCCAGATATCTGACTGTATCAAAGGATAAACTGAAATCAAAGGGGGTTGATTCGGTAAAATCCAGAGTGACAAATTTAAGAGATTATCTTCCGGAGCTTACAATGGAAGAACTGAAGGTGGCACTTAAGCAGTCATTTGAAAAGGTATACGGATTAAAGGTACGTGATAAAAAAATAGAAGACCTTGATACCGGAGTAATTGCAGAAAGAGAGAAATTTTTCTCTTCATGGAACTGGCTCTATGGCAGAAAAATTGATTTTCAGTATGAGCTTTCCCACCGTTTTGGATGGGGAGGAATTACACTTCAGTTTGCAGTAGAATCAGGAAAGATCAAGGATGCAATTGCATGGTCGGATGCACTGAATCCGGATTTCATACATACACTTCCGAAGTATCTGAAAGGACTGAAGTACAGAAAGGAAAGTATCTGTACGGAATTGGGGCTGTTCTGGTCAGATGATCCACAGGAAGAAGAGATGATGAAAGACATTATCGAATGGATTCAGGGCGAGGAACTGTAGGAGGATGAAATAAAATGAGCGAGAAGTTTGATGTAGTAGTAATTGGAGCCGGTCCGGGAGGATATGTGGCAGCAATCAAATCTGCGAAGCTTGGAATGAAGACCGCAGTGATCGAAGAGAGAGAAGTCGGGGGAACATGCCTGAACAGAGGATGTATTCCGGCAAAAGCAATGATTCATGCATCGACATTATATCGTGAAATCAAAGAAGCGGACCGCTTCGGAATTTCAGCATCAGATGTTACTTATGATTTTGAAAAAATTCTGGAATATAAGGAGCAGACAACCGGACAGCTTGTTCAGGGAGTAGAACAGCTCCTGCAGGCAAACGGCGTAACAAGATATCATGGAAAGGGCACACTTTTTGAGGGGAAAAAAGTTAAGATTACAGGGAATGAAGAACAGTCTATTGAAGCAGAGAATGTCATTCTGGCTTCTGGTTCCAAACCACTGATTCTTCCAATCCCGGGAATGGATCTTCCGAGAGTTCTGACAAGTGATGAACTCTTCAAGATGAGAGAAGTTCCAAAGAGTCTGGTTATCATCGGTGGCGGTGTGATCAGTGTAGAATTTGCTACCGTATATTCCGCACTTGGATCTAAGGTTACCATTCTTGAAGCAATGCCGCGTCTGGTTCCAAATATGGATAAAGAGATTGCACAGAACCTGAAACTGATCCTGAAGAAACGTGGCGTAGAAAGCCATACATCAGCAGCAGTACAGGGTGTGCATATGGAAGGGAATACCTGTGTATGTACCTTCGTTGAAAAAGAAAAAGAACAGACTGTAGAAGCAGAATATGTTCTGTGTGCAGTCGGAAGATGCCCGAATACCGACGGATTATTTGCAGAAGGTGCTGCTCCGGATATGGAAAGAGGACGTGTTCTTGTAAATGATAAATTCGAAAGCAGTATTCCGGGAGTCTATGCGATCGGTGATCTGATCTTTGGTGCACAGCTTGCCCATGCAGCAAGTGCACAGGGAATCGTTGTTGCAGAACAGCTGGCGGGAAAAGAACCTTCTGTGAATCTGGATGTGGTTCCGGGATGTGTTTATACAGATCCGGAAATCGCATCAGCAGGTATTACCGAAGATGCAGCCAAAGAACAGGGAATCAAAGTGAAGACTGGCAAATTTATCATGAGTGCCAATGGTAAATCTCTTATTACAAAAGAAGAAAGAGGATTTATCAAGATCGTGGCAGATGAAGAGACAGATGTGATTCTCGGAGCACAGATGATGTGTGCAAGAGCCACTGACATGATCGGTGAATTTGTAACTGCGATTGCAAATAAAATGACGGTTGCACAGCTTTTGAAGGGAATGCGTGCACATCCGACGTATAACGAAGGAATCGGAGAAGCCCTGGAAGAAGCAGAGGGTGGAGCGATCCACGTTGTACCAAAGAAAAAGAAATAGAACTGTACAGCAGTAAGGGAATATGATAAAATATTCAGATATCAGCATATGCTGAAAAGTACAAAAAGGAAAATTAAATCATGTTATACGAAGAAGCAAGGGTATATTTGGATCATGTATCGAAATACGGAAGTGTACTTGGCTTAGATAGTATAAAGAGCTTATTGGGTGAGCTTGGAAATCCGCAGAAAGATTTGAAATTTATACATATAGCCGGGACTAATGGAAAAGGATCGATTCTCGCCGGACTCTCCGGTATCCTGCAGCAGGCTGGATACCGGACCGGAAGATACTGTTCTCCGACCGTGATGGGATATATGGAACGATTTCAGGTTGATGGCCAATGGATGGCGGAGGACGAGCTCGCCCCTTTTGTATCTCAGGTGAAAGAGGCAGCAGAAAAAGTAGAAGAAAAAACGGATCTTACCGTAACTGTTTTCGAGATAGAAACAGCGATCGCATTTCTCTATTTCAGAGAAAAACAGTGTGATTATGTCGTTCTGGAAGCCGGAATGGGTGGGCTTCTTGATGCGACAAATGTAATAGATACAACTGTTTTGAGTATTTTTGCATCGATCAGTATGGATCATATCGGAGTACTGGGAAACACATTAGAAGAGATAGCAGAAAATAAAGCCGGAATTATAAAACCATCATGTCTGGCAGTTGTCACGTCTCCACAGCAGATGTCTGTGACCGATATCCTCCAGAAAAAGGCCGGAGAGTGCGGATGCCGGTTTGTGGTTTCGCATCCGGAAAAGGCTGTGATTTCTGAAGAAACGATGGATGGACAGATTTTTTCTTATGGAGAATATAAAGATATCCGTCTTCGCCTGGCTGGCAGATATCAGATTGACAATGCGGCGACAGTATTGGAAGCTGTGGATGCGTTAAGAAGGAGCGGTGTCCCGATTCCGGAAGACGCTGTAAGAAAGGGATTTGTGAAAGTGACATGGCCTGGACGGTTTCAGGTACTTGAAAAAGAACCGACCGTGATCGCCGACGGAGCGCATAACAGGGATGCCGCAAGAAGACTTGCGGAAAATGTGAGAACCTATCTGACGGACAGAAAGATTGTCGGTGTGATGGGGGTTTTTAAAGATAAAGAATATGAACAAATCGCAGAGATCATGGCTCCGTATCTTTCAAAGGTGTATACGATCGATCTTCCAAATGGGGAGAGAAATCTGGGAAAAGAGAGATTATGTGAAGTATTAAAGGCCAAGAACGTACAGTCAGAACCGGCAGAGAACATTGCAGATGCGCTTGAAAAAGCAAAAGCAGAATGTGGGAAAGAAGATGTTGTTCTGGTGTTTGGTTCCTTATCTTATCTGGGAGAAGTGATAAGACTTGAACGGGAAACAAACGTGTTTGAAAGAAAAAAGGAAGAGAGAACATTATGGTAGATCATAAAAAAGTAGAACAGGCAATCCGTCTTTTACTGGAAGGAATCGGTGAAGATCCGGATAGGGAAGGACTGGCTGAGACACCGGACCGGATTGCAAGAATGTATGAAGAAATCTGTGGCGGAATGAATGAGGATGCAGCGGAACACCTGAAAAAGACATTTACAGCAGAAAACAATGAGATGGTTGTGGAAAAAGATATTACGTTTTATTCCATGTGTGAACATCATATGCTGCCATTTTACGGAAAGGTTCATATTGCCTATATTCCGGATGGAAAGGTAGTGGGACTTAGCAAGCTTGCACGGACTGTGGAAGTATTTGCCAGAAGACTTCAGCTGCAGGAGCAGATGACAGCACAGATCGCGGATGCCCTGATGGAAAATCTTCATCCAAAGGGAGTAATGGTACTTGCTGAGGCAGAGCATATGTGTATGACCATGCGTGGAATCAAGAAGCCGGGAAGCAAGACGGTCAGTGTTGTTACAAGAGGTGCATTTGAAGAAAATGAAAAGCTGCAGAACATGTTTTTCCGTATGATAGGTTAGTGCGATGAAAATAAAACGAAAACTGGAAGAGCAGAGGAGGATGCAGAGAATCTGGAAAATATATGAGCATCCTCTTTTTATAGAAGGACTGGTAAAGAATAAAGATGCAGAAAAGGAAAGAATATTCTGCCATCATGATATGAACCATTTTCTGGACGTGGCACGTCTGATGTATATTTTTTCGATGGAGCGTGGATATGCCTTTGGAAAAGAAGAGATTTATGCGACGGCATTACTTCATGATATTGGGAAATGGCAGCAGTATAAGGCGGGAGTTCCCCATGAGATAGCGAGTGCTGAAATTGCAAAAAGGATTCTGGAAGAGACTGGATTTACAAAGGAGGAGTCGGACAGGATTCTTTTTGCAATTTTAAGTCACCGGGGCAATGCAGAAGAGACAGAAAATGCAGAGCAGGATAAGTGGCAGCTTGCAGAAATCCTTTATGATGCAGATAAGATTTCCCGTGCGTGTTATACGTGTCCGGCTGAGAAGGACTGTAACTGGAGTGGAGAAAAGAAGAATCAGAAAATCATCTGGTAGAAAACGAGGAAACAAAATGAAAATTGGGAATAAAGAATTTGACACAGCAAAACATACTTATATTATGGGAATCCTGAATGTAACACCGGATTCTTTTTCGGACGGGGGAAAGTGGAACGGTTATGATGCGGCAATGCGTCATGCAGAAGAGCTTTTAGAAGGCGGAACCGATATCCTGGATATCGGAGGAGAGTCCACAAGACCAGGACACCAGCAGATTACGTCAGAAGAAGAAATTACAAGAACTGCGCCGGTTATCGAGGCTGTCAAAAAGAATTTTGATGTGCCGGTTTCGATTGATACTTATAAGAGTGATGTGGCAGAGGCAGCACTTCAGGCAGGGGCAGATCTGGTAAATGATATCTGGGGATTCCAGTACGATGAAAAGATGGCAGGTCTTGTGAAAAAATATGATGCGGCATGCTGTCTGATGCATAATAAAAATGAGGCGGTGTACAAGAATTTCCTGAAGGATATGTATGCAGAATTGCAGAAGTGTGTAGATACAGCGAAAGCGGCTGAGATTGAAGATGACCGGATCATGCTGGATCCGGGGGTTGGATTTGGAAAGACCTACGAGATGAACCTGGATGTGATGAAGCATCTGGATCTTTTTAACGGACTTGGATATCCGATGCTTCTTGGAACTTCCAGAAAATCCATGATCGGTCTGACACTGGATCTGCCGGTAACAGAAAGAGAAGAAGGAACTCTTGTCACAACCGTGATGGCAGTACAGAGTCATTATGGATTTGTGCGCGTTCATGATGCTGAGAAAAACCGCAGAGCGATCAAGATGACAGAAGTGATTCTGGCAAGAGAGTAAGCAGGAGAAAAAGATGGATCAGATAAAAATTGAAAACCTGGAAATATTTGCAAATCATGGGGTGTATCCGGAAGAAAACAGACTGGGACAGAAGTTTCTGGTTTCCTGCATTTTATATGTGGATACACGCAAGGCGGGAAAAACGGATGACTTGGAAGCGTCTGTGAATTACGGAACCATTTCCCATCTGATAAAAGAAAAGATGGAAGAGAAGAATTACAGGCTGATCGAAGCAGTAGCAGAGCAGCTTGCAGAAGAGATCTTATTATTTGATGAGAAGATCCGGAAAGTCATGGTGGAAGTAAAGAAACCATGGGCACCGGTAGGGCTGCCGCTTGAGACGGTTTCCGTGAAGATTGAACGTTGCTGGAATGAAGCGTTTATCGCACTCGGATCGAATATGGGTGATAAGAAAAAATACATTGAGAATGCGGTAGAAGAGCTGAAAAATGAAAAACTTTGCAGAGTCCTGAAGGTATCGAAACTGATCGGAACCGAGCCATATGGCGTGACGGATCAGGATGAATTCCTGAACGGGGCACTGAAAATGGAAACACTGCTTACCCCGCATGAGCTTCTGGAGCTGTTACACCGAATTGAGCAGGAAGCCGGAAGAAAGCGGATCCGCAGATGGGGACCGAGAACACTGGATCTGGACATCATTTTCTATGGGGATCAGATCATTGAAGAGGATGATTTATGTATACCACATATCGATATGCAGAACAGGGAATTTGTGCTTGGACCAATGTGTGAGATCGCACCGCATAAACGGCATCCGGTTTTGAAGGAAACGATGACGGAAATGCTTGTAAAGTTAAAGGGTAATAATTGACTTCTTATCGGGAGAGGATTATACTGAAAGCATTGTGGGGAATCCCAACTGAATTGAAGAGAGGTATAGAAATGGAAGAAAAAAAGAATCTCTGGAGCTCTTATGATGAAGCTGCCAAAAAAGAACTTCATGAAATCAATGAAAAGTACAAAGCCTGCCTGGATGCCGGAAAGACAGAGCGTGAATGCGTAAAGCTTGCGGTTGAGATGGCGAAAGAAGCAGGATATCAGGATATCAAAGATGTTCTGAAAGAAGGAAAGAGCCTGAAAGCAGGAGATAAAGTATATGCGGTATGCATGGAAAAAATGCTTGCCATGTTCCGTATGGGCGAAGAACCGCTTTCAAACGGTATGAATATCCTTGGAGCTCATATCGATTCACCACGTATTGATGTGAAACAGAATCCATTATATGAAAGTGAAGGAATGGCTTATCTGGATACACATTACTATGGTGGAATCAAAAAATACCAGTGGGTAACAGGACCGATGGCACTTCATGGTGTTGTTGCGAAAAAAGATGGAAGCGTAGAAGAGATCAGCATTGGGGAAAAAGAGTCTGATCCGGTATTTGTTATTACAGACCTTCTTGTTCATCTTGCAGCAAACCAGATGTCAAAGAAAGCAAGTGAAGTGATCGAAGGAGAAAAGCTGGATCTTCTGATTGGAAACAGTCCGCTTGATAAAGCGGAGGGACTTGATGAAGAAGAAAAAGAAACGATCAAGGCTAACGTACTTCATATTTTAAAAGAGAACTATGGAATCGAAGAAGTGGATTTTGCATCGGCTGAGCTGGAAATTGTTCCGGCCGGAAAGGCAAGAGACTGTGGATTTGACCGCAGCATGATCCTTTCTTATGGACAGGATGACAGAGTCTGCGCATTTACTTCTCTGTTCGCTATGCTGGATGTGGAAAATGCAAAGCGTACAGGATGCTGTCTGTTAGTAGATAAAGAAGAGATCGGAAGCGTCGGAGCAACTGGAATGCATTCTCGTTTCTTTGAAAATACAGTTGCAGAGCTTGTTGCACTTACAGAAGGTGAATCTGAACTGAAGGTACGCCGTGCACTTGCTAATTCAAGAATGCTTTCTTCTGACGTAAGTGCTGCTTATGATCCGATGTTTGCAGAAGCATTTGAAAAGAGAAGTGCCGCTTTCTTTACAAAGGGACTTGCATTCAACAAGTTTACAGGAAGCCGCGGAAAGAGCGGATCCAATGATGCAAATGCAGAATATCTTGCAAGACTGCGCAAGGTGATGGACGATGCAGGCGTTACTTACCAGTTCGCAGAACTTGGTAAAGTCGATGTAGGCGGCGGCGGAACCATCGCATATATTATGGCAAATTATGGTATGGAAGTGATCGACAGCGGTGTTGCTGTACTTTCCATGCATGCACCTTATGAAGTCAGCAGCAAAGCTGATGTGTATGAAGCAGTAAAGGGATACAGAGCATTCCTTCTGAATATGTAAGAGATGAAAAGAACTCAGGCAAAACAATGGATACAGTCCGGTTTTGCCTGAGTTTTTTCTGATAATAACAAAATTTATAGTATATAAAAGAAATTTAATTACGGAGATTTTTTTTATAGAAGAAATCACTTGAAGAAATTGAACTCTTCGATAAATTCACTTTTTTTGTACGAAAAAAAGTGCATAAGGGTTGACTATCACAGTTAAAACATTTACAATATTAGTGCGGTAAAATCCGTTTTTTAAGGGCGATATAAGATATGAAAAGAGCAGACAGTTACCAGTCTGACTGTGATTTTCAAGTTTTATATATATCAATTACCAATAACGAGGAGGAATTGTAAAATGGCAACAAAATGGGTTTACATGTTTACAGAAGGTAATGCCGATATGAGAAACCTGCTTGGTGGAAAAGGCGCTAACCTTGCTGAAATGACAAACTTAGGTCTTCCAGTGCCACAGGGCTTCACAATCACAACAGAAGCTTGTACTCAGTATTATGAGGACGGAAGACAGATCAATGAAGAAATCATGGCTCAGATCATGGAAGCTATTACAAAGATGGAAGGAATCACAGGAAAGAAATTCGGTGATAAAGAGAATCCACTTCTTGTTTCCGTTCGTTCTGGTGCAAGAGCATCTATGCCTGGTATGATGGATACAATCCTGAACCTTGGTCTTAACGAAGACGTTGTCAATGTACTTGCTGAAAAATCAGGCAACCCACGTTGGGCTTGGGACTGCTACAGAAGATTTATTCAGATGTACTCTGACGTAGTTATGGAAGTAGGTAAAAAATACTTCGAAGAACTGATCGACAAGATGAAAACTGAAAGAGGCGTTAAACAGGACGTTGAACTTACAGCAGAAGATCTTCACGAATTAGCTAACCAGTTCAAGGCAGAATATAAAGAAAAAATCGGTGCTGAATTCCCGACAGATCCAAAGGAACAGTTAATGGGAGCTATCAAAGCCGTATTCCGTTCATGGGACAACCCGAGAGCAAATGTATACCGTCGTGACAACGATATCCCGTATTCATGGGGAACTGCTGTTAACGTACAGATGATGGCATTTGGTAACATGGGTGATGACTGTGGTACAGGTGTTGCATTTACACGTGACCCAGCTACAGGAAATAACGGACTGTTCGGAGAATTCCTTACAAATGCTCAGGGAGAAGACGTAGTTGCAGGTGTTCGTACACCAATGCACATTTCAGAAATGGAACAGAAATTCCCGGAAGCATTCAAACAGTTCAAAGAAGTATGCAAGACTCTGGAAACACATTACAGAGATATGCAGGATATGGAGTTTACTGTAGAACATGGTAAACTGTACATGCTTCAGACACGTAATGGTAAGAGAACAGCTCAGGCTGCTCTTAAGATTGCTTGCGATCTCGTTGATGAAGGAATGAGAACCGAAGAAGAAGCAGTTGCTATGATCGATCCTCGTAACCTTGATACACTGCTTCATCCACAGTTCGATGCAGCTGCACTGAAAGCTGCTGTACCGATGGCTAAAGCACTTGGAGCATCTCCAGGAGCTGCTTGTGGTAAGATCGTCTTCACAGCTGATGATGCTGTAGAATGGGCTGCAAGAGGAGAAAAAGTTGTTCTTGTACGTCTTGAAACATCACCGGAAGATATCACAGGTATGAAGTCTGCTCAGGGTATCCTGACAGTTCGTGGTGGTATGACATCACACGCAGCCGTTGTTGCACGTGGTATGGGAACATGCTGTGTATCTGGTTGTGGTGACATCAACATGGATGAAGAAAACAAGAAATTCACACTTGGTGGAAAAGAATACCATGAAGGAGATGCAATCTCTCTTGATGGATCTACAGGTAACATTTATGACGGAATCATCCCGACTGTAGACGCTACTATCGCAGGTGAATTCGGAAGAATCATGGGATGGGCTGACAAGTACAGAACTATGAAAGTTCGTACAAATGCTGATACACCAGCTGATGCTAAGAAAGCCCGCGAACTTGGTGCTGAAGGTATCGGACTTTGCCGTACAGAGCATATGTTCTTCGAAGGCAACAGAATTGATGCATTCCGTGAAATGATCTGCTCTGAAACAGTAGAAGAAAGAGAAGCTGCACTTGCTAAGATCCTTCCGGAACAGCAGGGAGACTTCGAAAAACTTTATGAAGCACTGGAAGGAAATCCGGTTACTATCCGTTTCCTTGATCCACCGCTTCATGAATTCGTTCCAACAGAAGAAGAAGATATCAAGAAACTTGCTGATGCACAGGGCAAATCTGTTGACCAGATCAAAGCAATCATCAGCTCTCTGCACGAATTCAACCCAATGATGGGACATCGTGGATGCCGTCTTGCTGTAACTTATCCGGAAATCGCTAAGATGCAGACAAGCGCAGTTATCCGTGCTGCTATCAATGTTAAGAAAGCTCATCCGGATTGGAATGTTAAACCGGAAATCATGATCCCGCTGGTTGGCGATATCAAAGAGCTTAAATATGTTAAGAAGTTTGTAGTAGAAACAGCTGACGCTGAAATCGCTGCTGCAGGAAGCGACCTTGAGTACGAAGTTGGTACAATGATCGAAATTCCTAGAGCTGCTCTTACAGCTGATGACATCGCAAAAGAAGCTGACTTCTTCTGCTTCGGTACAAACGACCTTACACAGATGACATACGGATTCTCACGTGATGATGCTGGTAAGTTCCTTGACGCTTACTATGACGCTAAGATCTTCGAGAACGATCCATTTGCTAAACTTGACCAGACAGGTGTTGGTAAGCTTATGAAGATGGCTATCGAACTCGGAAAACCGGTTAATCCGAAACTTCACGTTGGTATCTGTGGAGAACATGGTGGAGATCCAAGCTCTGTAGAATTCTGCAACAGCATTGGTCTTGATTATGTATCTTGCTCACCATTCCGTGTACCGATCGCTCGTCTGGCTGCTGCTCAGGCTGCAATCGCTCAGAAGAATGCAAAATAAGCATATTGCGTATAGCAAGAAATAAATAATAAGAGGGCGTGTGAAAAAAACTTTCGTTTTTTCACACGCTCTCTTATTTTATCTAGTTATAGATTAGAAATATTAAATTATGATTAAAATGAAAATTTTACTGTTCTTTTCAGAATATATATGATACACTGAATCCACCAAATCAAAAAATCTTTTATCAAATCATTTTTGCAAAGAGTAAATTGATTGCAAATTATTACAAGCTAAAACAAATCAAGACAGTCTAATTAAATAGGTTGATTATAATTCCAAAAAACGAAAATAAATCAAGAAGTTTCCAGAAATGGATTGATTGCATACCGGAAAAATGAAAATAAATCAAGAAGATGATGGAAATAAATTGATTGTATTCTCAAAAACTCAAAGAAAATCAAGAAGATTACAGAAATGAGTTGATTGTAATTGACAAAACTCGAAATAAATCAAGAAGATTATAGGAATAAGTTGATTATAATTTTCAAAATTCGAAATAAATCAAGAAAATTCTCGAAATGAATTGATTAGGATTTGAAAAATAGAAAAGCAAAGGAGAAATGTTTATATATATGTATGAATTAGAAAACATGCTTCTTCAGATGCAGGAACATTTGGAGAAAGTTGTTACGCAAGCTAAAGCTGATTTGAATACAACAGTACCAGAAGGACACCTCAGAATTTCAATAGATAAAAATAAGCCGCGCTATTATCAATGTATAGATGATAACAAAGGAGTCTACATTCCAAGAGATAATAAAGAATTGCCAAAGCGCCTGGCGCAAAAAGGTTATAATAAGGCAGTGGTAAAAAAGGGAGAAGCAAGGCTTAAACAAATAAAGAGAATAACAAAAAATTATTCGGATGATGAGATTGAAAAAATTTATACGTCTATGAATAAAGCAAGACAATTACTGGTAACACCGATAGAACCAACATGGGATCAGCTGCTTACAAAATGGTATGAAGAAGAATATCATGGGAAAGAGTTTAAGGAGGGAACACCATTAATTCTTACTGAGAAGGGAGAACGTGTCAGATCAAAGTCAGAGAAGATATTAGCAGATTATTTTTATAGAAAGAATATTCTTTACAAATATGAAAAGCCACTTTATCTGAAAGGGTATGGTACCGTGTATCCGGATTTTACATTTTTGTCAAGAAAGACTTACCGGGAAATATATTGGGAACATGAAGGAATGATGGATAAACAGGATTATGCAAGAGCAGCAGTGCGTAAAATTGAATCCTATCAAATAAATCATATATATCCTGGGGAGCGGTTGATCATAACTTTCGAAACAGAACAAAATATATTAAATTCAAAGATAATAGAGAATCTGATAGAAAAATATTTGATATAAAAGGACTTATGATATAATTAGCTTGTTGGGGAGAAGGATACTCTGATGGAGAGATAGAGCTGTTTGGAAAAATCTTACACCGCGATGAACATTTGCTATACAAGTATGCAGAGAATGAAATGTTTAAAAAGAATAAAGTCTAGGACGGAGGAGAAATACATGGAATTAGTAAACGGAAGACCAACAGACACACAAGGCAGATTGGATAAGGAAATCCGCGTATATGATTTCCTGGATTCGCTAGGAGTCAGCTACCAGAGAATCGACCATGAAGCCGCAATGACAATGGAGGCATGCGAGGAAATCGACCGGACGCTGGAGGCGACGATCTGCAAGAATCTGCTTTTATGCAACCGACAGGAGACACAGTTTTATTTACTGATGCTTCCGGGGGATAAGGTGTTTAAAACAAAGAATCTGTCAGCGCAGATTGGTTCGTCCAGACTTTCTTTTGCAAAAGAGGAGTATATGGAACAATATCTGGACATCACGCCGGGATCTTTAAGTGTGCTTGGACTGATGAATGATAAGGACAGGATGGTACGGCTTCTGATCGATGAAGATGTGCTTACAGGAGAATATATCGGATGTCATCCATGCATCAATACATCGAGTCTCAGACTTAGGACAAAAGATCTGGTAGAGAAGATTATTCCGGCAATGGAACATGAGCCGACCATCGTGAAGCTGTAAATCCGCCAGAAAACGAAAAGGGTAGCAGAAACAGCAATATAGAAACAGAAAGATTTTTGACAGTGCAAATATAAAAACTGGATAATGAAAAATATTACAAAATCTATATAAAAAACAAAATAAATTCATGCAAAATTCATATAAAAAAAGAAAGAAACACCTTGACGAAAAGAAAGATTTCTCTTAAAATATGAAAGGTTGTGCAAAAGAAGAACAACTGCCGTGCAGAATCATCTGGATACAGACAGATATGCGGCAGTTTTATTATGTGACATAGTATAGAATTGCACATATATTACAGTCTATATTTATGACACAGGCAATTTAGTGAAAATTATATTTTATCATGCAAATAAAAGGAGAGATATACGGATGAAGTATGATGTAATTATTATCGGTGCCGGACCGGGGGGAATTTTTGCTGCTTATGAATTGATGAAAAAGAAACCAGACTGCAAGATCGCAGTATTTGAAGAAGGTTATCCGCTGGAAAAGAGAAAATGTCCGATTGATGGCAAAAAAGTAAAGAGCTGTATCAACTGCAAACGCTGCTCGATCATGTGCGGATTTGGCGGAGCCGGAGCATTTTCAGATGGAAAATACAATATCACCAATGATTTCGGCGGAACTTTATTTGAGTATATCGGTAAAAAACAGGCTGTTGAGCTGATGAAGTACGTCGATGAGATCAATATGGAAAATGGTGGAGAAGGGACAAAACTGTACTCCACAGCCGGAACAAAATTTAAAAAGCTTTGTCTTCAGAACAAGCTGAATCTTCTGGATGCATCTGTACGTCATCTGGGAACAGATATCAATTACGTCGTTCTTCAGAATCTTTATGATCAGATGAAGGATAAAATGGACTTCTTCTTTGATGCACCGGTTGAGACAATCGAGATTACTGATGGCGGATACCGCATTGTATGTGAAAATGGCGCTTATGAATGTAAGAAATGTGTGGTTTCTGTCGGACGAAGCGGAAGCAAATGGATGGAAAAGGTCTGCAAGGATCTTGCAATCCCGACCAAATCAAACCGTGTGGATATTGGTGTCCGTGTAGAGCTTCCGGCAGTGATCTTCGCACACCTGACAGATGAACTTTACGAGAGCAAGATCGTATACCGTACAGAAAAATTCGAGGACAATGTGCGTACTTTCTGTATGAATCCGAACGGTATTGTGGTAAATGAAAATACAAACGGTATCATCACAGTAAACGGACACAGCTATGAAGGAAATGAAAAAAAGACGGACAATACCAACTTTGCCCTTCTGGTTGCAAAGCATTTCTCTGAGCCATTTAAGGACAGTAACGGATATGGTGAAAGTATCGCAAGACTTTCCAATATGCTAGGCGGTGGTGTGATCGTACAGCGTTTTGGTGATCTGGTACGTGGAAGAAGAAGTACAGAAAAGCGTATTGAAGAAGGTCTGGTAACACCAACCTTATCAGCAACGCCTGGTGATCTGAGTCTGGTTCTTCCAAAGCGAATCATGGATGGAATCATTGAGATGATCTATGCCCTGGATAAGGTAGCACCTGGTACAGCAAATGACGATACCCTTCTCTATGGTGTGGAAGTAAAATTCTACAATATGGAAGTAGAGATCGATAAGAATCTGGAAAGCTGCCATAAGGGACTGTATGTGATCGGTGACGGAAGTGGTGTTACACATTCTCTGTCCCATGCATCTGCAAGTGGTGTTTATGTTGCGAGACATATTATCAGCGAAGAAGAATAGTCTGCAAATAAAAAGTCGGACTGGGATGGAAAAGTAAAATAAAGAGAAAATTAAAAACCGTAAATCCGGAGATTTGCAGTATTGTAAAGAGCAAATCCGGATTTACGGTTTTTTGTTGTATCGAAAAAGTAGTAGAACTTTTTGATGCAGATATGTCTAGTTTTTTATGGTTGCCTGCCGGTAAGTCATATAGGCGATCACAGCAGTTGCAAATTCGGTAATTCCGAATGCGTACCAGATTCCGGAAGCCCCGAAGATCCGGCTTAAGATAAATGCGGCCGGAATAATGATGATCGTATATCTGCACAGTGAGATGAGCAGGGACGGTGTTCCCTTTCCAAGTCCTTCGAGTGCACCAGAGCTGGTGATGGACACGGAAGAAACTAAAAATCCGAGGCTGATAATCCGAAGTGCCATTCCTCCTGCCTGAATGGTTTCCGGATTAGAACTGAACAGTGCGATCAGTGAATCCGGGAAGAGCTGGCAGTAAACGGTACCAAAGAGCATGATCCCAAGACTCAGATAAAGGGTATCGGCAAACAGTCTGTGGACACGCTTTGTCTCACCGGCACCGTAGTTGTATCCGATCAGCGGACGCATTCCCTGGATGATTCCATTTGCCGGAAGATACAGGAAGGTCTGAAGCTTGTAATAGATTCCGAGCACCACCACGTAAACCTGGGAGTAGGCGGAGAGAATCCCATTTAGTGCGGTGATAAGCAGGGATGGAAGTGCCATATTCAAAGTGGCAGGGATTCCAACCGCATAAAGCCGTCCGGCCATGGCACGGTCTACGTGGCAGCTTTTATGAATCTTCACCGGAAGCGGTCTGGTAAAATAAAAGGCAAGGTACAGTACCAGTGTGACAACCTGACCAAGACCGGTTGCAAGTGCGGCTCCTTCAATTCCCATTTTCGGGAACGGTCCGATTCCGAAGATCAGAAGTGGATCCAGTACGATATTGAAAATACATCCGCTCATCATGCAGATCATGGACACGCGCATCCGTCCGACTGCCTGGAAAATTTTTTCCCAGGTAATTTCAAGAGAGATTACAATGGAAAATCCAAATGCGATCCGGGAGTAGGCATTTCCCATCTGAATAACGGTCATGTCTTTTGTAAAAATCTGTAAAAATAGCGGCATTACGGCAATTGTGACTACGGTAAGAACAATACCGTGGATGACAGAGAGAAAAAGTCCCTGTGTGGCAGCTGCATCTGCTTTTTTCTGATCCTGGGCGCCAAGGAAAAAGGAGATGGCGGCATTGATTCCGATTCCAAAGCCGACACCGACTGAGGTGATAAAATTTTGGATCGGGTAGACTAAAGACAGAGCAGTCATTGCTTCTTCACTGATTCGTGCAACGAAATAGCTGTCAACAATATTATAAAGAGAGTTGACCATCATTGAAATCACCATTGGCAGAGCCATGGAAATCAGAAGTGGCAGAATTGGTTTTTCTTTCATGTAAGTCTGGTTCATAAACATTCCTCCTGATAAATGTAAAGCATAAGGTACAAAATCTGTAAAAAAGGGCAGAAGCCCGATATATAAAAAGCCACATAACTGTCGCTGTATGCAACAAGTTATGTGGCGAAAAGTAGATATCTATTTTGATATCCAGAAAAATCCACAAAGATTTTGGTATAAAATTACACAGATAGTTATTTTAAAAATTTTCCTTCCATTTGTCAATATCTTTTTTTAAAAATAACAATTAAAATATTGACAAAAAAGTAAGCCTAAACTAACATAAGTGTATGAAATATAACATTACTACGATATGAGTAACTAAAGGAAGGAGTAGAGGAATGTTTTTAGAGATTAAGGGGATCAAAAAATCGTTTGGAACAGGCGACAGCCGGGTAAATGTTCTGAAAGGATTTGATCTGGAAATTGAAAGAGGAGAGTTTTGTGTGCTTCTGGGACCATCCGGTTCCGGAAAATCGACTCTTCTGAATATTATAGGCGGTATTGACGGGGCAGATGAAGGAAGTATTACGATTGATGGAGAACAGCTGGAGGATATGACAGAGAAGAAGCTGTCCCTGTATCGGAGAAAGCATCTGGGTTATATATTCCAGATGTACAATTTGATTCCAAACCTGACACTTAGAGAAAATATTGAAATTGGTGCTTATTTAAGTAATCGTCCGCTGGATGTGGATGAGCTGATGCAAACGCTGGGTATTTATGAACATCAGAACAAGCTGCCGAACCAGCTTTCCGGAGGACAGCAGCAGAGAACCGCGATTGGACGTGCAATTGTCAAAAATCCGGACATCCTGCTCTGTGATGAGCCAACCGGTGCGCTGGATTATAAGACATCCAAGGAAATCCTGAAGCTGATCGAAACAGTCAATCAGAAATATGGGAATACCATTATTATGGTTACCCATAACGATGCAATCAAGGATATGGCAGACCGGGTGGTAAAACTTCGTGATGGAATGATCCGCAAAAATTACTGTAATGAGCATAAACTTTCTGCAAGTGAGCTGGAATGGTAAGGAGGACGCGTGTTATGAAGAGTCCGTTGAGAAAACGGCTTCCGAGAGAACTGAAGGGAGAAATTGGAAAATACCTGGTGGTTCTGATCCTTATGATTGCAACGATTGGGTTTGTATCCGGCTTTCTGGTTGCTGACGGAAGCATGATAAAAGCATATAATGAAGGCTTTGAGAAATACAAGATTGAAGATGGAAATTTCCGGGTAAAGAAAAAAATTACCAAAGCACAACAGGAAAACATCGAGAAAAATGGTGTGACACTGTATGAAAACTTTTATCTGGAAGAGGCACTGGATAATGGAAGTACCATGCGTATTTTCAAAAACAGGGAAGAGATCAACCTGGTGTGCCTGATGGAAGGAAAGCTTCCTGAAAAAGCAGGAGAAATGGCAATTGACCGTATGTATGCGGACAATAATAAGATTTCTGTCGGAGATACACTGAAAAGTGGTTCACAAAAGTGGAAAGTCACAGGATTTGTGGCACTGTCTGACTATAGCTGCCTGTTCCAGAACAATAATGACAGCATGTTTGATGCAATCAAATTCGGGGTATCGGTTGTAACACCGGAAGAGTTTGAATCTCTGAATCAGGATAAGATTCAGTACAGTTATTCCTGGGTGTATGACAAAGAACCGAAAAATGAAAAACAGGAAAAAAAGATGTCGGAAGATCTGATGGAAGCACTGGGGGAAGAAGTCACTCTGGAGTCTTTTGTGCCACAGTATCTGAACCAGGCAATTACATTTACCGGTGATGATATGGGGAGTGACCGTGCAATGATCACAATGCTCCTTTATATGATCATTGTGATCATTGCGTTTGTATTTGGAATCACGATTAGCAATACGATCCGGAAAGAAGCAGGTGTGATCGGAACTCTGCGGGCTTCCGGGTATACAAGAAAAGAACTGATCGGACATTACATGGCACTTCCGGTGATCGTTACGCTGATCGGTGCGGTGGTCGGAAATATTCTGGGTTATACAGCACTGAAAAATGTATGTGCGGGGATGTATTATGGAAGCTATAGTCTGCCGACCTATGTGACGGTGTGGAATGCAGATGCTTTTTGGATGACAACAGTGGTTCCGGTGCTGATCATGCTGGTAGTCAACTATGGAATCCTCCGTTACAAGCTGAGGCTTTCACCGCTGAAATTCCTGAGAAGAGATCTTTCTGGAAGCAGGCGGAAAAGAGCAGTTCGGTTAAGTCCGAAGCTTGGAATCTTCCATCGGTTCCGACTGCGTGTGATCTTCCAGAATATGAGCAATTACATCGTACTTTTTATTGGAATCATATTTGCGAATCTGCTTTTGTTCTTTGGACTTTTGCTGCCGTCAGTACTTTCGCACTATCAGCAGGATATCCAGAGCAATATGCTTGCAAAATACCAGTATATGCTGGAGGTTCCGGTAAGTGCGATGAGCGGAAATAAACTGGACAGTATGCTGGAACTTTTACAGTTCTCTTATGGAACAAAGACGGAAAATGAAGATGCGGAAGCGTTCAGCGCTTACTCATTGGAAACATTGCCAAGCAAATATAAGACAGATGAAGTGATCCTGTACGGAATCAAACCGGACAGTAAATATATCGATGCAGATCTGGAGGACGGTGACGGTGTTTATATTTCCAGTGCCTATGCAGAGAAGTTTCTGTTGAAGCCGGGCGACTCGATCACGTTGAAAGAAAAATATGAAAAGACAAAGTATACATTCAAGGTTAAAGGAATCTACAAATACAACGGCGGAATCTGTGTCTTTATGCCACAGGAGCAGTTAAATGATACCTTTGATCTGGGAAACGATTATTTCAGTGGATATTTTTCCGATTCGAAGATCAAGGATATTGACGGGAAATACATCGGTTCGGTGCTTGATCTGGAAGCACTGACAAAGATTTCGAGACAGCTGGATGTATCTATGGGAAATATGATGGGGATGGTCAACGCTTTTGCAATCGGTATTTATATGGTTGTGATCTATCTGTTGTCCAAGATCATTGTTGAGAAAAATGCACAGGCTATTTCCATGACGAAGATCCTGGGATATACCAATGGAGAGATCAGCAGGCTTTATATCTGGTCAACGACGATCGTGGTGATCATCTGTCTGCTTCTCAGCCTGCCGATTGAGAAAGCAGTTATGAATGTGCTGTTCCGGGAAATGATGCTGACTAGTATTTCCGGCTGGATCGCGCTTTGGATCGATCCGAAGATCTATGTAGAAATGTTCCTGATCGGGATCGGAACCTATGCAGTTGTGGCAATGTTAGAATATCGAAGGATTAAACATGTGCCGATGGATGAGGCACTGAAAAATGTAGAGTAAGGGAGTAAAAGAAGAGAATTAAGGTACGGATCAGGGCAGACTAAGCTGCCCTGTAGATTGCCGGGACAATCTCGCGGAGGAGAGCAAGAAGCGCCTGAAACTGTGCGTGATGATAAATATTTTTCCGATAGACAGCACAAATGTCCCTGGTGTCATGAAAGTGATCCGGGGTAAAGAAATGAATGTCCGGAAAGGAAGTAGTCCGTGCATAAATTTCAGGAAGAAAGGCAATCCCCATCCCTCGTCTTGCAAGAGAAAAGGCAGTATTACTGCTGGTGCAGATGCAGCGGATATTTGGATGGAAAGCAGCAGTATCGCAGATCTTCCGGCTGATCTTTCCGAGATCGTGATCTTCTGAAAGCAGAATAAAAGGAACTGCAGATAACGCAGGCAAATGAATTTGAGGAGTGGCAGAGATGCCCTCCTCTTTTTGTGATGGATCGGAAAAAGGACACAGAGAGTCAGGGATTGCCAGGACAAAACTTTCCTTTTTCTTTAAGATAGGATGTTTTACATTTGGAGGCGGATGGAGTATTCTGGCGCAGATGGAGCAGGAGTTTGTAGATAAACGAAAGCTGATCACAAAAGAGGAACTGCTGGATATGGTTGCGGTTGGAAAGTCAGTTCCCGGAATTATGATCACCAATATCAGTATGCTGTTTGGCTATTATGTAGGTGGCTGGTTCGGAGGTGTCTGTGCAGTACTCGGAATGACCTGTCCGGCGGTTCTGATCCTGTCGTTTGTTACTGCATTTTATAAGGTGCTGAAAAGTAATGTCTGGTGCTATGCGGCACTTCGCGGAATCCGCTGTGCGGTAGTTCCGATTATGGGAAGTGCGGCACTTTCACTGGGGAAAGAAGCGTTCCGCAGAAAATCAGCAATCCCGATCTGTGCGTTAGCACTGACGCTCTGTGTATTTACGGATATCAGTAATGTGGTGATGATCGTAGCGGGAGTGATACTGGCGCTTTCTATAAGAGCGGTGAAACAGACAAGAGGAGGACAGACGGCATGATCTATCTCAGACTTTTTACAGCGTTTATGAAAATCGGATTTACCAGCTTTGGCGGAATGTCGATGATCCCGGTTATTATGCAGGAGATGAAGGTCAATCAGTGGATGACGGCGGAGGATCTGACTAACTTGATCGCTATCGCAGAAATGACACCGGGACCGCTTGGGATTAACTGTGCGACTTTTGCCGGGATGCAGACGGCAGGTGTTCTGGGTGGGATTGCAGCGGTTATGGGCGTGCTGATGCCAGCTTATACGCTGACGCTTGGCGTAGCGGTGTGCTTCGCAAAGTTCCGTGGCAATGATATTATGAGCTGTATGTTAAATGTGATCAAGCCAATCTGCATCGCAATGATCCTTGCGGTGATTCTGGATCTGATGCAGGAAAATTATTTTCCGGATGCGAGGATTGACTGGTTTGGGTGCGGGATCGGAGTGGTGATGTTCTATCTGATATTGAAGAAGAACTGGTCAGTACCGAAGGTGATCATTCTTGCGGCGGTGTTTGGAATAGTTGGATATGGTGTGCTTGGGATTGGATAGATTTATAGATAGAACAGGAGAGTTATTCTTTTGCAAATTTGAAGATTTGTAAGAGGGTAACTCTCTTTTTGTTTCATAGGAAATTCCGAAGAAACTTCCTATGAAACAAAAGGCACTGCGTGCCGGAGAGGCACAATCTTTTTTAATGCGATTTTACATAACTATGATCATGGGAAAGAAAAAATGATAGAAGAAAGAAAATTTAACCTAAACTTAACATAGATTTGATTGGAATTGCATAGACCACAGATAAAATGGAAAATGAGCTGAAAGGGAAGACATCATTGTAAGAAGTAAGTTTAAAAGATGTTAACAAACACAGGGTAAATTGAGAGAGGAATTAACATGAACGAGAAAATTCAGATCATTTTCGGACTGCTTGGCGGTCTGGCAGTTTTTATCTATGGAATGAACATGATGAGTGAATGTCTGCAAAAGGCGGCGGGCGATAAGATGAAAAGCATTCTTGCACTTCTGACGAAGAATCCGCTTCTGGGAGTGCTTGCCGGTGCGCTCACAACCGCGGTACTCCAGAGCAGCAGTGCGACGACAGTTATGGCGATTGGTTTTGTAAGTGCGGGACTGATGAACCTACCACAGGCAATTTCCATCATTTTTGGTGCAAATATTGGTACAACCATGACAGCACAGATTATTGCGTTTAAGATCAGTGACTATATTTATGTGATTATTTTTATAGGATTTCTGATTTCATTTGTAACAAAATCAGAAAAAGTAAAAAGTATCGGCCAGACGATTTTTGCCTTTGGTCTTCTGTTCCTTGGAATTGAGACAATGGGAGATGTCATGAAGCCATTGGCATCCAGTCCGGTATTCACAGACCTGATCGGACGGGTTGCACATATTCCGGTACTTGGTGTGGCAGTTGGTACACTTATGACGCTGGTCGTACAGAGCAGTAGTGCAACGATCGCAGTCTTGCAGAACTTCGCTTCCCAGCCGGGACCGGACGGGGTTACGAGTATACTTGGGCTTGCAGGAGCAATCCCGATTCTTTTAGGTGATAATATCGGTACAACGATCACAGCACTCCTTGCCAGTATCGGACAGTCAAAAGATGCGAAGAGAACCGCTGTGGCGCATTGTATTTTTAATATTTCCGGCTGCTTTTTGTTTATCTGGTTCGTAAAACCATTTGCGGCACTGATCCAGAGCATTTCACCGAAAGGTCCGGAGATTGAAGTGATTTCCAGACAGATTGCAAATGCACATACTGTATTTAACATTACAATGACACTGATCTGGGTATGCCTGATTAAACTGATGGTGAAGATTGTCATGACACTGATCCCGGATGGCAAAAAAGGTGTCGAAGATCCAGGCAGCCCGATTTATCTGGATGAAAATATCATCAGTCAGCCGGCAGCAGCGCTGCAGCTTGTAGCAAAAGAGATTTTCCGTATGAGTGACCAGGTAAGAGATATTCTGAAGAAAACGATTGAGCTTGTGAAAAATGAAGAAGTGAAATCTATTGACGGTCTGAAAGAAAACGGAGAACAGGTTGAACGCCTTGGAAAGTGTATTACCGAATATCTTGCAGCTTTGTTTTCTTCGGGTTCATTGACCGAGCAGCAGGCAGCGCAGACGGCGAGCCTCATGTGTGTACTCAGCGATGTGGAACGTATGGGAACCTTAAGTGTGGAAATGGCAGAATGTATGTTGGAAAGATCAGACCGGAAGTATAAATATACACCGGAAGCGATGGATGAGCTGCAGAAGAGTTTGAAAGTACTGAATAAGATGTTCTGTGATTCTCTGAAGGCACTGCAGGGAGATGATGGTATCGAACCAGGCAAGATGATGAAGCGAAAGGATAAGCTTCTGGATCTGGATATCAAGATGCGGAAAGCGCATATTGAGCGTGTCAATAAAGGAAAATGTAAGGCGAGTCTTACTGCTCCGTTTACCAATATCCTGCATCTGATCGACCGTATGGGAAACAGTTGTATCAACCTTGCGGATGTGGCGGAAAGCGGAACAAGTATGAAATACTTTATGCTGGAAGAAAAATAAGAAGATGGAAAAATCCACGGACTTTAGAAGATTCAAAGTCCGTGGATTTTTTTAATCATGATAAACGATTTTTCCATCACAGATTGTATATTTCACTTTGCCATACAAAGGAGTTCCGGTAAATGGTGAGTTGGATGAAAGGGATGCATATTCGGTCGGAGTCCAACATTCGTTTTCATCGAAGATCACAAGGTCAGCTGCCTTTCCTTCGGCGAGCTGTCCGTATGGAAGGTGGTAAAGCTTTGCAGGATTAATCGTCATTTTTTCAAGCAGCTGAAGAAGAGATAAATGTCCCGGTCTTACAAGGCTTGTGATGCCAAGGGCAAGGGAAGTCTCCAGACCGATGATTCCGCTTGGAGCTTCGGTGATTGGTTTTGCTTTTTCTTCTTTGCTGTGCGGTGCATGGTCGGTGGCAATCAAGTCGATGGTTCCATCTGCAAGTCCCTGAATAATCGCCTGACGGTCCTTTTCGGTACGGAGCGGCGGATTCATTTTCGCAAGTGTTCCATGCTCAAGGACTGCGTCTTCCGTCAGTGTAAAATGATGCGGTGTGGCTTCGGCGTGAAGTTTTGCACCCATTTTCTTATAAGTACGAACCAGATCGACAGAGATACCGGAGCTGATATGCTGGATCACAACATCGGCACCGGATTTCAGTGCCAGCATGCAGTCTCTTGCAACCAGAGATTCTTCTGCAATGGAAGGAGAACCGTAGATGCCAAGCGCATCGGATACCTTTCCGTGACTGATTCCGTTGTTGCGGATGAAAGAAGGATCTTCTTCGTGAAGGCTGACCGGTACGTTAAGCTTTGCCGCCTTTTCCATTGCGTGGAAGCAGAATTCTGCGTTTAGAAGCGGGATCCCGTCATCGGTAAATCCACATGCGCCTGCTTCTTTTAAGGCGTCCATATCGGTTTCTTCCTGCCCTTTCAGGTTGCAGGAAATCGAAGCAGCCTGGAAGATACGGATCTTTTCTTTGGAAGCACGCGAAAGGTTGTCTTTGAGAACCGGAACAGAGTCCACAGTCGGGGAAGTATTTGCCATGCAGATCACGGAAGTAAAACCGCCTTTTGCAGAGGCAAGTGCGCCGGTGTGGATGGTTTCTTTATAAGTAAATCCCGGATCACGGAAATGAACGTGGGTGTCAATCAGTCCCGGTGCAACCACAAGCCCGGCTGCGTCAAGGACTTCCTCTCCTTCTTTTGTAATCAGGGATGCCATTTCTTTGATGATGCCATTTTCAATCAGAAGATCCATTTTTTCGGAAAGTCCGGAAGCAGGATCGATGACAAGTCCGTTTTTGATAATCATAGTAGTTAAGCCTCCTTGCAGGATATTAGTCTGCTTCTAGTATACGGGATGGGAAAAAGGTTTGTCAATGCGACAGGAGAAGTTGAGAAAATAAGACTGGCTACAGAATCCAAAAGAGTGTTTGCCGAAATGATGGAAATAAGGTATGTTAAAGATAAGTCATCGTATTTAAATTGGGGAAAACAAAAGAAGAAGGAAATCAGAAGGGAAAGTAGAATAAAGAAGAGATTTCAGTTTTGATATATCCGATCTGGTATGTATCAAAATTGAAATCTATTTTCTTTTATGCATGTCTCATATTCTTTTCAAGAGAAATTTTCTTTTTCCCGGTTGCACGGTAAAATTCCACGTGGTTTCCAATGAATCTCTGGATGACAGATACTGTTTTTCCGGTCAGAAATGCGCAGAAGACAGTGCCGATTCCGATTCCGTAGAATCCATGGAGGATTGCAATGGAGAGGATCACGGTGGTTGTCAGACAGGTAAGATCAAAGGTTGTCTTAACGATTTTATAGTTCTTTTTTACAATCTCGGACAGATCACGCGGAAAAATATCCGTTGGAATGATCGGTAGCATACAGTTGTTGGCAAGGCAGATACCGAAGCACATCAGTAAGAATCCTGCCAGGAAATAAACGATGTGAAGAGGCAGGGAGTTCGGCAGAGCCTGTATCCATGAGTTATGTACGTCGATCATTTTTCCAAATCCGATTCCGACTACGAAAGAAAAGAGGTAGCCGGGACAGAATGAACGCTTAAGAATCATCAGTGTAATAACAAGCAGTGTCTGGAAAATATAATTCCATGTTCCGAAACTAAATAGTGGGAAGGCGATGCTAAATACAAGGGGCACTGAGGAGATCGTTGAGATCCCGAATCCGCTTTTCGACATCAGATCCACGCCGAGTGAATTGATCAGCAGGACGATGAGCAGAGCGACTTCTCCGGCCAGATGAAATTTTTTCTTATTCATAGGTACAAATCCTTCTTTCCTGATAAATAATAATTTACAAAAATTTTATATTTAAGCTGTTTCTCATTATAATGAAGAAAATCGATAAAAACAAATGATTATTTTGAATAAACTGATTCTAAAATAGAATGAAATATGTTAAGGTAATGGAGAGTAAAGAGTTGATTTTGAAAAATAAGGTGACTGCGGAAGATAAAAGAGGGAATATATGAATATCGAATATTTAAAATATTTTTCAGAGCTGGCAAAAATCCAGCATTACGGAAAGGCGGCAAAGGCGCTGAATATTTCACAGCCGGGGCTCAGCCATGCAATCAAATCGTTAGAAGAAGAGTATGGAGTCCCGCTTTTTCAGAAGGAAGGGCGGAATGTGAGTCTCAGCCGCTACGGCAAAGAACTGATGAAGGATGTGGATGAAATCCTGGGAGCATATCTTCGTCTGGAAGAGCGGGCGGCAGGACTTCGGACGGAAGAGAAAACGGTGCGGATCGGCAGTGTGTATCCTCTGGCACCGGGGACGATCCCACATATGCTGAAAGAGTTTGGGGCAACATTTCCGTTTATCATTTACAACCGGATGACACCGGAGATCGCAGAAGGACTTTTGGATGGAAAATATGATATCGGCTTCTGTTCGGATCTTCTGAAATCGGATGAAATCGAGTATTATCCGATTCGGGATTCGTATATCGCGGTAGTGGTTCCGAAGGGGCATCCGCTTGAAAATAGAGAACAGATCAGTCTGAAAGAGACAGCCGGATACCCTCAGATCATGTTTTCCAAGACCAGCGGTTTTCGTACTTTGCAGGAGCAGATTTTTGCAGAAGAAGGAATTAAGGTAAAGCCGGTGTGTGCTGCAGAAGAGATTGAAGTTATCACAGGACTTGTGGAGAATGGGTTCGGGATTTCCGTATTGCCGTATATGGATATCGTGCGGTTGCACAATGTGGTGACGATTCCGGTGAAGACTTCAGGGTGGAATTCTAAATTTTACATTGCGAGAAGAAAGTATGGAATCCGTTCAGAGCAGGAGGATGCATTTTTCCGGTATTGGAAGAAAGAACATCATTAAAATTCATTAAGAATCCTTGCGCTTACAGAGAAAAAAAGTCTATAATCTGTTTTAGAAATATTGTTGCGAAAATCAAATGGGAGGTTACACAGGATGATAGAACAGATTGTAGAGTATAATAAGAAATTCGTGGAAAATAAAGGCTATGAGCCGTACCTGACCAGCAAGTACCCGAACAAGAAGCTTGCCGTGCTGACCTGTATGGATACCCGTCTGACGGAGCTCCTTCCGGCAGCGTTGGGGCTGAAAAACGGAGATGCAAAGATTATCAAGAATGCAGGCGGAGTTATTACCCATCCATACGGAAGTGTGGTCAGAAGCCTTCTGGTTGCGATTCTGGAGCTTGGTGTGGAGCAGGTTATGGTCATCGGACACACTGACTGCGGCGTGCAGGGAATGGATGGAAATGAGCTGTTAGAAGAACTGGTAGAACGCGGAATCGACAAAGAACATATCGATATCGTGAGACACAGTGGAATTGATCTGGAAAAATGGCTGGGTGGATTTGAATCTGTAGAGAAGTCGGTAGAAGAGACTGTGCATACACTGAAGGCACATCCGTTGATGCCGAAGGATATTGAGATCAAGGGATTCATTATGGATTCGGAAACCGGGGAGCTTACGGAAGTGTAAGGAAAACAAAGTTGTCCTTGTAGGTCTTTGATATGAGATTTTCAAGGGTAAACGGAAATAGCCGCCAACTACTGCAATAGTTGACGGCTGTCATATAAATAGCTGTTACTATATAGGGGAGCCGCTTGCGGTTTCCCTTCTTTTCATTTAATATAGCGCATTTAGGAGATAGATTCAGATTATTGAAACTTGTAAGATCTTAAAATTTCATCAATCCAAAGTCTATCGTCAGATTTTCATAAATCCCAACCTTAACAACTATTAAAAAGTCTTGCACTTTTGAAATAAAAAAGTCTATAATCTGTTTAGTGAGATCACAGGAGGATAAGGATAAAAATGGATGATTTAAAATCATTTACCTATGTTTTAGCGGTTGCAGAGTGCAAAAGCATTTCAAAAGCTGCCGAACTTTTATATATTTCACAACCATCACTCAGCAGATTTATATCCAGTCTGGAACAGGAACTGGGAATTTTACTTTTCGAGCGGAAATCGAATGGAATCAGTCTGACTGAGGCTGGAGAAATCTATGTTGAGTATGGAAAAGAAATCAAACGTTTGAACAGCACAATGGAACATAAACTAAAGGAGCTTCAACTATCCGAAGAACAGGAAATACATGTATGTATGTCTCTAAGTGCCAGTCTTTTGTTAGCAATGGAAGTTCAGGATAAGATCAGTAAAAAATATACCGGTTGTAAGGCAACATTTTCAAATGTCATGGCAAAGGAAATTATAACAGGTTTAAAAAACAGGACATACGATCTTGCACTTGGACCTGATATAAGTGAAAAAGATTCGTCAATCGTATTTGATCTTATTGTAGAAGATTATATGTTGCTTGCAGTTCCCAAAAAGTATAAGATGCTTCAGAAAGCAGAAAAAAGAGAAGGCGAAAAATATCTATGGATGGATATTTCAAGAATGCCGGACGAGTTTATCATACAGGATGAATCCTGTCATGTCAGACAGGAGATTGATCAGATATTTGAAGAACAGGGCAAAGAATTAAAACCAAAAATGATCGTAAACAGTTCGATGCTTGCGATGCAGACACTTGAGCGGGGAATGGGATGCTGTTTTATTTCAGAAGTGTTTCTTCCGTATTTAACGAATACAGAAAATATTGATCTTTTTTGTATTGGGAAAAACAAGATTAAAAAAACAAAAACAGGAATTATGTATTTGAAAAATAAAATTCTTTCCAGACAGGAAAAGTATTGTATAGCTGTTTTGAAAGAAAAAATCAAAGAGGGAGAAATGTAGGGGCATAGCATGAAGCTATGCCCCTATTTTTCTTTGGCATTGGTGAAAAGAGTACCGGATGATTATAATAAGGTTAACGTGATGAACCGGTAAACATCATACAAGAGAAGAATGAGAGTTTTGGGAAAAGCGCATTCCGAAAAGCTTATTGTATACGGAGGAAAAGAAAGATGAGTATGGCTACAATAGGAGCGATCCTGACATTAATAGTTTTCGTTGCAGTTCTTGCAACGCCAAAATTACCAAACTGGTTTTGTTTTTTGATCATGGCACCGATCGTTGTATTTACAGGAACAATGGATGCAGATGGTGTATATGCCGTGTTAAGCAGTTCAAGTTTTCATCTGATGGCAATTATATGTATGTTTTCTGGAATGATTGCTGCAACAGGACTTGATATTGTAATGGGAAATGCTTTAGATAAATTAACCGGTAATGTAAGTGGAAAGAAAAAAGAAATGTTAATTTTTGCAATTCTTTATCTGGCATCAGGACTGGTATCATTTGTTCTGCAGAACAGTTATGTTGCAATGGCATTTTTACCGGTGATTTTCAGTATTGCCAAGAAAAATAAGATCAGTCATTCAAAAATGATTTTATTCGTAATCTATGCAAGTACTTTAGGTGGAGCTTGTACACTGATTGGAACACCGACAAATATTTATGCAAATACAGCACTTGAAGAAGCCGGACTTTCTCTTTTTGGTATGTTTGATTTTGCCTGGGTAGGCATCCCGATTTTTATTCTGGGTGGAATTTATATGATTGTGATGAACCGCTGGTGTCCGTCTTATGAGGAAACAGTGCCAAGTAATTCAGAGATAGAGGCAGCTACAGAAATTACACCTGAGATGAAAAAGAAACAGATGGTTGTAGGAATCAGTTTCCTTCTGTTTGTACTTGCTCTGATTTTGGATTCACTTACAGATATTACAGTGAACCCGAATTTTATCGGATATGCATTGATTGCAGTTTCTGTACTTACAACCGTTGTAAAACCAAAAGAAGTCATTACTTCATTCGGGGTAGATATGGTACTTTTCTGTGCAGGTATCAATTTGATCATTGCAGTTATGAAGAACAGCGGACTTGGAGAGGTGTTTGGATCCATCGTGTTGAGCATTCTTGGAGATACACATAATCTGTATCTGATCACAGCTGTACTGTTCCTTGGATCGGCAATTGCAACACAGTTTATGAACAATATGGCAACAGCAGGAGTGCTTGCCCCGATTGGGATTTCCATTGCAGAATCAATGGGAGCAAACCCACAGGCAATTGTTCTTGCAATTGCAATCGGAGCGGGATGCTCTTTCCTGACACCAATCGCATCAGGAACAAATCAGACATTAATGATCTTTACAAACTTAAAATTTACTGACTTTGCAAAATTTGGATGGCCATTGGTTATTATCAGCTTTATATGCTGTGTAGGAATTCTTCCATTGGTATTCCCGTTCTTTTAAAAGACAGAAAAGAGTTATGTATAACAAAGGGGGCAAAATTTTGTCCCCCGTTTCCAGTTTAAAATAAAGATAGATGAGGTGGCAGCATGAACACAGAATTAACTTATTCAACTCCGGAAGATGAAGGCGTATCATCAGAATATATTATTAATTTCCTGAATGAGATGGAAAAAAGAGAAGCAGAGATCCATGGGATCATGATCTTGAAAAACAATAAAGTTATATTTGAAGCATATAACGAACCGTACCGGAAAGAAATCCCGCATATTGTACATTCTTTTACAAAATGTTTTACAAATACAGCGGCAGGAATCGCTTATACAAAAGGACTTATAAAGCTGGAGGATAAGGTGCTTGATTATTTTCCGGAATACCGGGAGGGAGCAAATGAGTATCTTCAGAAGCTTACAATACGGAATTTACTTACGATGCGCAGTGGTCAGGAAAGAAGTATAGGTGGAAATGAATGGAGACCATTAAAGACCAGCTGGCTGGATGCATATTTTAAAGTACCGTTTGTAAAGGAGCCGGGAAGTGAATTTATGTATTCAAGTGGGAATTCCTATATTACGTCAGCGATTGTACAGCGTATTACAGGAAAAACATGCCATCAGTTGATCGAAGAAGAACTGGCACCGTACATTGGCCTGGAGAAGTTTAGCTGGGGAGAAAGTCCGGAAGGAATCTGTTCAGGTGGAAATGGTGTGAGTATTACAGTGGAAGGAATGGCCAGACTTGGGTTACTTTATCTGAATCAGGGGAAATGGGGAGAGAAACAATTATTAAGTGCTGATTGGGTGGATCTTGCACTCGGTAAAAAGGATCCACAACCAAGGAAAGCAGGAGAAAAAGACTATAATTTTCACTGGACACATACGGGTGATATCTGGTGTGCAGATGGAATGTTTGGACAGACCTGTGCGATTGTTCCGGAACAAAATATGGTAATCGCTATCACTGCGGCAGACAGTAATTACCTGGAGACGGAACTGATTCAAAAAGAAATTCTGAATCCGATGAAAGAAGAAAGAAATCTCTCTGAAAAGATGTGGAATGTATTAAAAAATAAAGGACTTAGAATGTCTCTGGAAAATAAAAACAGATCCGTCAGTAACAGACTGATTTCAGAAAACCGGAAAATGGAAATGGATACGGTTGAGAATGAGGACAGGATTGAAATGATATGTCTGGAATTTTCAGAAGATGAAGTAAGATTCTGGATGACAGATCACAGAGGGACACATTTTGTAAGAGCAGGACTCGACTGTTGGATACATGGGGAAACATCTATGACAGGAGGATATCTGCACCATCAGTATGAGATGGATAAAATGAAAATTGCCGCATGCGCTTACTGGAAGTCAGAAAATGTGCTGATGATGGAATGGCGCTATCCGGAGATGGCTTTTTTTGATCATGTGTCTTTTGAATGGAAAGAAGACAGGGTATATATGAAACGCTGGGTAAATATGAATTCACAGGCACTGGAAAGACCGGTTGTAACAGCAAAAATATGCAAATCTTAATAATTATTAAGAAAACCATAGGTGTTCCTGTAAGGTAAAAGCCCTATGATAAACACAACGAAGCAAATACAAATGCAAAAGGATGTTAAGGAGGAAGCACGAATGGAAATCAAGAAACCTGCAATTGCAGGAACATTAGAATCCAGTGACTGCCAGGTAACAGTAGAAGCCGGGGAAGGAAAAGTTGATTTTTCACTGGAAAGCGCAGTGATCAATCAGTATGGAAACCAGATTAAGAAAGTAGCTTATGAAACACTGGAAAATCTGGGAATCGATAATGTAAAGCTTACAATCGTAGATAAAGGAGCCCTTGACTGTACGATCAAAGCAAGAATCGAAGCAGCTGTTTACCGTTCGGTAGGACAGATCGAAGATTTACCGTGGGGAGGTGCGATCAGATAATGAATCCGAATAAAAAAAGACTTAGAAGAACCATGATGTTTTTAAATGCACAGAAACCGGGACTGATCAAGGATCCTTATATTTACAAACCGGATTCCATCATGCTTGACCTGGAAGATGCTGTTGCAGAGAACCAGAAAGACGCAGCCAGATTTTCTCTTTATCATGCACTTAAGACCATTAACTATAGAGGATGCGAACGGGTAGTCAGAATCAACGGACTGGATACACCTTACTGGAAAGAAGATATCCGCTGTGCAGTTGCAGGTGGATGCGATGCAATCCGTATTCCGAAGACAGAATCCGCACAGGATGTAAAAATTGTAGAAGCTGAAGTTATCCAGGCTGAAAAAGATTTTGGACGCGAAGAAGGAAGTGTCCTGATCATGGCAGCGATCGAGTCTGCACGTGGTGTAATGCGTGCGCTTGATATCTGCGAATCTTCAGAAAGACTTTTTGGTATCGCCCTTTCCGGTGGAGATTACACCAAAGACCTTCAGACACACATCACCGGAACCGGAATCGAGCTCATGGGAGCAAGACAGAACATGGTGATCGCAGCAAGAGCAGCTGGTGTACAGTGCTTTGATACAGTATACACAGATCTGGATGATATGGATGGCTTCCGTCAGGATGTTGAAAATATCCACCTGATGGGATTCGACGGAAAATCAATCATCAACCCAAGACAGATCAACATTGTTCATGAAATCTTTACACCAAAACAGAAAGACATCATTTTCGCAGAAAAAGTTGTCCGTGAAATTGATACAAAGAAAGCACAGGGAATCGGTGTATTTACAGTAGACGGTAAGATGATCGATATCGCTTTCTATGACGGAGCAAAGAGAACAATCGAGCTTGCAAAAGCTTCAGGTGTGTATAAGGGGGATTTATAAGATGATTAACGCAGTAGGTAGAGATATCCCGGAAGAGATTTTAAAAGCAACTGGTAAAGAAGTATTTCAGGGTGTTCATCATTTTGACGGACATGTTTATAAAAAACATGGACCGGAAGTCGAATGTGTGATCAATTCCAACGGAAGCAAGATGGTAGACAGCATCCATGATGTCCTTGTAAAATGTGGAATCAAAGACGGTATGACAGTCAGCTTCCATCACCATTTCCGTGAAGGGGATTACGTTGTAAATATGGTAATGAAAGAGATCCATGATATGGGGATCAAAGACATTACGATTTGCGCAAGTTCCCTTGGAAAAGCACATGATCCTCTGGTAGAGTATATTGAAGACGGAACCATTACAAATATCCAGTCATCCGGTGTGCGTGGAAAGATCGGAGAAGCTATTTCCAATGGTAAATTAAAAGGTCTTGCGATCATGCGTTCCCACGGCGGACGTGTACGTGCCCTGGTAACAGGTGAGACACAGATCGATATCGCATTTATCGGAACTCCGACCTGTGATGAGTACGGTAACTGCCGTGGTATCGGTGGAAAATCTGACTGTGGTGTACTTTCCTACGCAATGTCAGACGCTTTCCATGCAAACAAAGTCGTAGCAATCACAGACTGCATGGTTCCGTTTCCGAATTTTCCGGCACATATTTCAATGACAAAGGTAGACTATGTTGTAGAAGTAGACCAGATCGGTGATCCGAAGAAGATCGCAACAGGTGCAGCAAAACCGACCACAGATATGAGAAAGCTGATGATGGCTGATTACTGTACACAGTTCGTTGTAAATACACCGTATTTCAAAGATGGATTCTCTTATCAGACAGGTGTCGGCGGAGCTTCTATCGCATCTACTATTTCACTTGCAAAGGTAATGAAAGAAAGAAATATCCGCATGCGTTTTGGTGTGGGTGGTCTTACAAAGCCGATGTGTGACCTTCTGATCAACGGTCAGGTAGATGCACTTCTGGATACACAGGACTTTGACCTTGCAGCCGTAGAATCTGTAAAAGATCTGCATCATTTCCGGATCAGTGCAGGTGAGTATGCGAACCCGTTCAACAAGGGGGCAGTTGTCAATAAATTGGACTTCGTAATTCTTGCAGCTCTGGAAGTTGACGTACACTTCAACTGTAACGTTGTTGTAGATTCTAATGGTATGATCACAGGAGCGCAGGGTGGACATCCGGATACAGCAGCCGGAGCAAAATGTGCCATCGTTATCGCACCGCTTCTTCAGGGAAGAACACCGGCAATCTGTACAGACGTAACAACCGTCACAACACCGGGAGAAAGTGTAGACGTTGTCATCACAGATTATGGTATTGCAATCAATCCGAAGAGACAGGATCTGATCGAAGCAATGAAAGATGTAGACCTTCCGTTTAAGACCATCGAAGAATTACGTGATATCGCTTACTCTATCGCGGGGGAACCACAGAAGGTACAGTTTGGAGATCGTGTTGTCGGTGTCATTGAAAGCCGTGACGGTACCATCATGGATGTTGTCCGTCAGATCAAGCCGTTTGAATTTGATGATTAAATTCTGATCGGAAAACTTACAGGTTATTGGCAATTGGATATAAAAGGAGAACCGTATGGGAAAGAATCAGGCAGTAGAGAAAGCAGAATACTTTGCAGAATCGATTGGCCGGATGGCGTATCAGGCGCTGCTTGAGGAAGTCTATACGGTTCCCAAACCGGGGCTTGTAGATCCGTATTCCTGTGGTGCCCACACTGATATGGATGTGCAGACCTTTGAAAGAAGTGCAGAGGCGTTGTATCCGTGGTTTGTTAGAATGGCATATCAGGGATATCAGCTGACCTGTACGCCGGAAGATCTTTTCCGTGAAATCCGTAAGACCGGAATGCTTGCGGAGGAAGCCATGTATCGGGCAACCGGACATGTGAATACACATAAAGGGATGATCTTTACCCTTGGAATATTCAGTGCGGCAGCGGGAAGATGTATCCAGGAAGACGAAACGGTTACTTTACAATCTATCCTTCGGATGGAGCAGAAGATGACTGCCAGGATCTTAAGAGCCGAAATTGAGATGTTGGGAAAGGAACCTGCGAAAAGTAACGGTGAGAAAAATCTCGTACAATACGGGACTACAGGGATTCGCGGGGAAGCGCTTGCCGGATACCCATCTGTTTTTCATATTGCGCTTCCGGTACTGGAGGATGGACTTTTGCGGGGAATGGAGTGGAACCGAATCAAATTACAGATCCTTTTTGCACTGATGAGCCGGGTGCAGGATTCCAACATTTTATCGAGAAAGAATCCGTCAGTACTCTATCAGGTACAGATGGAAGCAATGCAGTTTCTGGAGGAAGGCGGAGCCTACTCAGAAGATGCGTTAGACAAACTGATCCGCATGGATGCGGATTATATAAAGCGTGGTATCAGCGCGGGTGGGTGTGCCGATCTACTTGCCACCTCACTGTTTCTTGCGATGCTGTGCAATAAAATTCCAAACGAGAACGGGGCAATCCTGAACCTCTTTCCAGTTGTAAAATAGAGCGTATAATAACTGAGAACGGGAATCAAATTTTCTGCCATGAATATGGACTGCACCAGACTGGTGAGGAATAAAAAAGATGACTTTTCACAAATGAGTGGGTGAAAAGTCATCTTTTTCATTAGGAGAAGATTCAGGATGGAGCCTCTTCTTGATGAAAAGGTCGTTTACGGAACAAAACGGTATCCCAGTCCGCGGATCGTCAGGATATACGCCGGATTCTGTCTGTCGTCCTCGATCTTACCACGAAGCCGGTTGATGTAGACCATGATTGCATTGTCATCAACGGCAACAGTATTGCCCCAGACATGCTCATAGATCATGTCCTTGGTGAAAACCTGCTGCGGATGCTTCATAAAGAGCAGAAGAAGTGCAGACTCCTTGGAAGAAAGGATAAGTTCTTCGCCATTTTTGTAAAAACGCATGGTTGTGGTATCATAGCTGAATGGACCGCATTCCAGAGTATCGGAATTGTCGAGTACCAGATTCTTGTTGCGGCGGATCAGTGCTTTTACTTTAGCACCAAGTACAAGCGGTCGGAACGGCTTGGTGATATAATCATCCGCTCCAAGTGAAAGCCCGTACAGAGAATCATAGTCTTCATTACGTCCGCTGACGATCATAACCGGAGTACTGATCCCCTGATTGCGAAGCCTTTTGATAACTTCAAACCCTTCCATATCTCCCAGCATGATATCCATAAGGATCAGGTCAAATGTATGATTTTTCAGGATGGACAGCGCATCCATGCCACAGTTTACTGTTGTTGTTTCCAGCTCATTGCTGTGCATTACTTTTTCCAGCAGCTTACAGATTGCCGGATCATCATCTACGATCAGTATTTTGTCAGCCATTGAGGCAACCTCCCAAAAGTAAAAATTTCAATAAATTCTATACAACTTATAAAAAACATTATAATATTAGAAAGAGAACAAGTCAATTGATAACAAACCGGGGACGAGAATATATGAAGAAAAACAAAAAGACACTGATTGCTGCGATTCCACTTTTTTTAATCGTAATTCTTGTATTTGCAGGATTTGGTGTCTGGAAAAAGTACAGAGATACTTTGATGCAGAACCAGGAGGAACAGATGCTCCTGACAACCAGAATCCTGAGTGAAAATATGGCGATGTCCACAGAGGAATATGAGGAAAGTTTAAGCTTTCTTGCAAAAACAGCAGAGAACAGACCGCAGGATGAGGCAAAACAACTATATCGGGAATTTATAGACACACAGACCAGTTTTATCACGAATCTGTACCTGGAAGACGAACAGGGAAAGCTTTCAGAGAGTGTCAAGGATGTACAGATTGTAAGTTCACAGCTGCTCACTCAAAGCTCGGCAAAGAATAGCATTTATATGGAAAAAGATACAGGTGGGAAAATCTATAATGTATATAAGCGTGTTTTGAAGGATGGGAGAAAGATCTGTCTGATGATCGATGCGGAAAAATATTATCAGAAACTGATTTCGGGAATTCACATCGGAACGAATGGATACATTGTTGTCAAAGATGCAGAAGGAACGATCATCATGCATCCGAAGAAAGAACAATGGGGAATTCCGGTTATTGCAGGAAGGAAGAAAATGTATCCGGATCTGGATTACTCCAGTCTGGAGAAGATGATTGAGGATCAGAAGAAGAGAAAAGAAGGTATTTCTCATTATTATTCGTATTGGTGGACAAATGAAGAACGTCCGAGAGTACAGAAAATCAGTGCATATTCTCCGGTTCAGATCGGAGACAGCTTCTGGGTAGTCAGTGCGGTGATCGACTACGATGATCTGTACGAACCGATAGCTGAAGGTTTCTTGAAAATGGTATGTATTTTTGTTGGTATTTTGTTGGCTGCCGGTATTGCGGTTGTCTTATTTGGCAGAGTGATGCGTGATATGAGAAGAGCTGTGCGGGAGATCAATGATCTGAAAGAATTGAATGAGCAGTTGGAAAAAATGCATCGGAGTGAGCAGAGTATCGCGCATCAGCAAAGACTTCAGATCATGGGAACTATGACAGGTGGTATCGCACATGAATTCAATAATTTTCTGACTCCGATCATGGGATATGCAGAGCTTCTGATGATGGAACTTCCGGAAGGATCAGAAGAACAGGACAGTGCAAAAGAAATTTATGAGGCTTCGGAAAAAGCAAAGGATGTAGTGCGCCAGATTTCGTCCCTGAGTCGAAAGAATGTAGAGACCGTTTATAAAAATATTTCGATAAAGAAATTCATGACGCGTGCAGAAAGGATGATGGAATCTGTCTGTACGTCTCTAATCCATATGGAAAGTGAGTTTCGGGTAGATGATGAAATGATCCTTGGAAATGCGACACAGCTGAACCAGGTGCTTTTAAATGTCTGCGTTAATGCGGTGCATGCGATTGGAAAAAATCAAGGAAATATCAAAATATCCTGCCATTCAGAAGAAAAAGAAAAACTGGCTCAGGGAGTGATTGAAAAGCTTTCGGATGTATGGAAAAAGTATATCCATATCCAGGTGAAAGATAATGGGTGTGGAATGGATAAAGAGACGCTGCGTCAGATTTTTGATCCATTTTTCACAACGAAAAAAGGGGGAGAGGGTACCGGACTTGGACTGGCACTTGCGGAGCAGATTATTACTTCACATAAGGGATATATTTATGCAGAGAGCAAAAAAGGAGAAGGAAGTACCTTTCATATCTACCTTCCGGTACTGGATACAGAGCATATGCCACAGATTGTGCAGAATATTCCCAGAAAGGATTATCGGATCGTGGTGGCAGATGACAATGCAAAGGTATTGCAGCTGCTGAAAAAGAATTTTGAGAAGATCGGGATCCAGATTCAGACCTGTATGAAAAGAGAAGAACTGCAAAAATGTCTGGAACAGCAGGAGGCAGATGTGCTGGTAGTAGACGAAACGATGGAGGATTGCAGTGGAGTGGATTTCTGTATGTCGCTTGCAGGCAGATATCCGGACATGCTGAAGCTTATTATTATTGATGGAGTCAGCCGTGAGGTGGCAGAGGCCCGGCAGAAAGGAATCATTGACGGATATGTAGAAAAACCGGTATCGGATACCGCAATTCTCGAGGCAATTCGGAATCGTGCCAGCCAGCCGGTATAAGAAAAAAGACGCAGATATCTGTAAGGTGTAAGATAAGACAAACCCAACCTTAATACTTTTAAAGATTTACCTTAACAAAATGTAAGGAGGAATCTGTAAGAGTGTAAGGTTGGGTTTTTATAATGGAATCATCAAATAAATGGTACGAAAAAGTACCCGTACAAAAGGAAGGAGAAAATGCCATGAGTGAAGCAATGCTTGCCTTATTGGGATTTGCAACCATCATTATTGTGATTGCGTTGCTCTTAAGAAATGTAACGGTACCGGCTCTTGCATTTGTCAGTGTATCAACTGTAACAGGTGCGATCCTTGTAGCAACCGGAACATTTACGATTGAAGAAATGGGGGAATTTGTAACAGCCGGTGTAGCAGGAGTACATGGTACTGCAGCGCTGTTTATCTTCTCTGTACTTTTCTTTGGAATTATGACAGATGTAGGAATGTTCGACAAGATCATCAATGCATTGATGAAGAAAGTCGGAAGTAATGTAGTCGGTGTTGCCATGATGACCTGTATCATTGCTATGATCGGACATCTGGATGGAGGCGGTGCCTCTACATTCCTGATCACAATTCCGGCAATGCTCCCGGTTTACAAACGTCTGAATATGAGACCGACAACTCTGATGCTCATCTGTGTATCTGCAATGGGTGTTATGAACCTTCTGCCATGGGGCGGACCGACAATGCGTGCGGCTACTGTCCTTGGAATTGAACCAAATGCACTGTGGAAACAGATCATTCCAATGCAGGTTGTAGGTATTTTTATTGCACTTGGAACAGCATTTATCTGGGGAAATATCGAAAAGAAGAGAGGTGCAGGCACTTCTTCAGCAGAAAAGATCGAGTATGGCGGAATTGAAGATGAAGCCGTAACAGATGATGAAAAGAATGAGCTTGCAAGACCGAAACTCTTTGTATTCAATGTAATCGTAACACTGGTAGTGATCGTAAACCTGGTTCTTGCAAAGGTACCGTCTTACTATATCTTTATGGTAGGATGTGCAGTAGCACTTTTTGTAAACTACCCGGGTGCAAAAATGCAGGGTAAGATCATTAAATCCCATGCAGGTCCGGCACTTACCATGGCATCTACGATTCTTTGTGCAGGTGTATTCCTTGGAGTGATGCAGCAAACAGAGATCATGACTCATATGGCTAACGTACTTGCAAACGTAGTTCCACAGTCTATGGGAAGATTTTTACCGCTTATCGTAGGTCTGGTATCTGTACCGCTTACACTGATGTTTGATACCGATTCCTTCTTCTTCGGAATGCTTCCGGTACTGATCGGAATCGGAAACGAATTCGGTGTAAATCCGGCACATATTGCCATTGCAATGGTTGTTTGCCGTAACTGTGCAACTTTCATCAGCCCGGTTGTTCCTGCTACTTTCCTTGGAACCGGACTTGCCGGTGTGGAGATCAAAGATCACATCAAGAACAGTTTCTTCTGGATCTGGGGTGTAAGTATTATCTGTCTGATCTCAGGTATAATTCTTGGAGTTATCAAATTCTAGTTAGATAAATAAAAAGATCCTGTATTTCATGTGATTTGTACATGGAGTACGGGATTTTTTTGGATATGCATATAAAATGGTCTGATGATTGAAATGCAACGAAAGTGCTCGAAAATGTTATGCAGGGTATAAGATTTCAGGAAAATGTGATAGAGTTATTTTACTTCGATTTAGTTCTAAAATCGAAAAAGTATCTAATTAACCATAATCAGAAGGTATCTCATTTTCGGTGCTCAATTTTCGAGTAAACTCCCGACAATGAACAAAGCAAAAGAAAATATAGAAGTATGGGAGTTTGCCTTTACAAAGGATGACAGTATGTTAAAATATTTATAGTAGAAAAGTCAGATTTTCCTTTCTATATTTTTACAATGCAGAAAGGGGAATCATATGACAGAAGAAAAGAAACAATTAACAGAAAATCAGGATAGCTTTATAATGCATCCAACGGTAGATTTCTGCTTCAAAGAATTAATGGAGAATGCAAAAGTAAGACAGGGATTGATTGCGGCAATTCTAAAGAAAGATCCAGAAGAAATTCAGAAAACAAAGTTGATGCCAACAATTTTAAGGAAAGAATATCCGGAAGATAAATACGGGATTCTGGATGTAAGAGTTCTCTTGAAAAATGGAGAGCAGATGGATTTGGAAATGCAGGTGGTGCCATTTGAATTCTGGTTTCAGAGGAGCTTTTATTATCTGTCAAAGATGGTAACGGATCAAATGAAAACAGGGGATACTTATGATAGAATTAAACCGTGCATTCATGTTGGAATTTTGGACTTTAATTTCTTTGAAAATGATACCAGATGTTATCATGCGGGAATGTTCTGTGATAAAGAGACTGGAGAAGTGCTGACGGACTTGCTGCAGATTCATATTCTGGAATTGAAAAAGTTGCCACCGGAAAGTCAGAATGAAACTGGGATCATCCAGTGGATGCGATTTATGAGCGGAAAGAACAGAAAGGATTTTGCAAAGATGGCAGAGCAAAATGAATATATTAAAGAAGCTTATGAATGTCTGGAGAAGATGAGTGCAGATGAAAGAAAAAGAAGAGAATACGAAGAAAGACAAAAAATTTTGTGGGATCATAATTCGTTTATGAAAAGTGCAAAAATAATTGGGATGCGAGAAGGTCGTGAAGAAGGACGTGAGGAAGGACGTAAAGAAGGACGTAAAGAAGGGCGTAAAGAAGGGCGTAAAGAAGGGTACAGGGAAGCATTAGTTTCAATTGTTATAAAAAAATTGCAAAAAGGGATGTCAGCAGAGGAAATTGCAGATTTTCTGGAAGAGGATGTCTTGACGATACAGAGAATCTATGATATTGCCAATACCTATGCACCGGAATATGATATAGAAAAAATAGTACAAAAGTTGGGAAACACATCGGGAATGAAACAAAAGTAAGAAAAGAGTAAGTCAAATCAGATAGATGAGTGATTTGACTTACTCTTTTTTCGCATGTAATTAGTTGTTGTTCACTTATAAAGTAAAAACACCATATGAGGATGCCCTAAGGCATATGCCTTAGTACGAGGAATGTTTTACTTCAAAATTTTCCGCAAAATACAAGTAATAATTCCCACCACGCAGAATGGAAAATATGCCGGGTAAAGGGAACCAAATACCAGGATACCGCCTCTGATACCGGTCAGCAACTGAACATCAGCAGGAATTGCAGCTGCGGCTAGACTGAAGAGGTAGGACAGAACATATACTAGGACAAAATAAGTAAGTCCGCGTCCGGTTCCGTGTCGGATGCCACTTAATGTGAAAAAGAACGTAGACAGCATCCAGATCAGCATAACCGCTCCGACAGTCAGATAAGCAATCAGAGTAAGATCTGGATTGGATGTCAGTGTATTGATATCTCCATAATCAGACAGCTGATTCCAGAATGAAAAAAAGGTAATCGCCAGGATGATGGCGGACATCAGAACCGGTGCCGGGCGAAGGATGAAAGTGGTCAGTTTCTCAGCGGCAGTACTTCCGGTGCGGGCAATATTCCGGATTGGAGCAGCCAGTTCTTCGGAAGAGGAATCGGGACGTCTGCGGGAATTTCTCCGTTCTGTCCGTCTGGCTGGTCTTTGGCGGTCATAATAAGAATCCTCTTCTTCATAATCATCGTCATAATCAGGAGCAAGCCTGTCTGTTTCATCGTAGTAGTCGTCAGTTTCATAATCGTTAAGGTAGTCTGTGTCGTCATAACGGTCGTCATAATCATCCTGCCCCACAGGGATCGACGGGAGATCGCCTGTATAAGTTACTTCAAAGTTGTCATCAAAATAGTCGTCTATATTTTTTTTATTATTCATAAAACAAATACACCCTCCTTGTGCATAAGTGTATGGTAACTGTTTTGACAGTCTGTGTCAAATAAATAATGAGATGATTGTGAAATCTGAAAAATTGAAAATGGGTTAATGTAGCAAAGATGGAAAGAGAAAGAGTGGTAGGGGACATCATTCTATGGTAGAATAAATCTGTATGAAAAAATAAATGAGGACAGAAAAATATGGCAATCAATATAGCAACAAAAGCAATCCTGAAAATCCTGTCTTTTGGAGGGATTGATGTAGAAGTATCAAGGCAGCTTGCGGATCTGAAAAGACTGGATCCGATGAAAATTTTTTATAAAAAAATGGATCTGCAGGTATATAACGGCGATTATGAAGTTCCGATCCGGGTATTTTTCCCGGATGAAGCATCGTGTCTGGAAAAAGATCAGATCAAGGGACGAAAGATCATGCTTTTCCTTCACGGAGGAGGATGGGCGACTGAGCATGTGGAAAATTATGAGAGAGTATGTTCCCGGATGGCACAGGCGACGGGGCAGACTGTAGCAGCAGTAGAATATCGCCTGGCGCCGGAGCACAAGTTCCCGACCGGGCTTATGGACTGTTATGCCGTGGCAAGAGCATTGTATACGCATCCGGATACAAAGCCGGAGGATATTACTCTGATTGGAGACAGTGCAGGTGGCAATCTGGCAGCTGCATTGTCCATTATGGCACGGGACCGTGGCGAATTTATGCCAAAGAGACAGATTCTGATCTATCCGGCAGTCAATAATGATTATTCAGAGAAGAGTCTGTTCTCTTCTGTAAGGGAGAACGGGCAGGATTATCTTCTGACGGCAGGCAAATTAAAAGATTATATTAATCTTTATGCAGGTTCGGAAGAGGACAAGTTAAATCCATATTTTGCACCGATTCTGGAGAAAGATCTGTCAGGACAGCCGGATACACTGATCCTGACGTCAGAATTTGATCCGCTCCGGGATGAGGGAGAAGCGTATGGAAGACGTCTTGCAGAGGCAGGTAACCGGGTGGAAGTACACCGGATCAAGGATGCACTTCACGGATATTTTGCACTGGGAATCCGGAGTCTGCATGTACAGGAAAGTTTTGAATATATCAATCATTTTCTGGAGGGGGAATAGAAAATGCCGCAGACAAATGTAAAGCACTGGAGAAGGCTGGACAATGCAGCGAAGCTTTTTCCGGCGGCGAGCAGTAAAAGGGATACCCGTGTATTCCGGTTCTACTGTGAATTGAAAGAGGATATACAGCAGGAGATCCTGCAGAAGGCGGTAGACAGGACACTGGAAAAATATCCGATCTTTCTGTCCGTGCTGCGAAAGGGACTGTTCTGGCATTATCTGGAACAGAGTAATAAAAGACCGGTTGTAAGAGAAGAGTATAAGGAGCCGTGCAGCAGCCTTTATATCCGTGATAAGAGAGATCTGCTTTTTGAAGTGACTTATTACAAAAAGAGAATCAATTTTGAGGTCTTTCATGTGCTGACGGACGGAACCGGTGCCAGTGAATTTGTACGGGAGCTGGTGAAAAATTATCTGTATCTGGCACATCATGAGGATGGACTGGAGGATGTGGTTCTGTCAGAGTATTCGGAGAGCCTTTTCGATCAGGAAGCAGATGGATTTGAAAGATATTATTCCCACCAGGCAGACCGCAAAAAGGAGAAAAAACCGGCAGCGCATCAGCTTCGCGGAAACCGGCGCGAGCTTGGAAGCCTGCAGACGACAGAGGCAGAAATTCCGGTCGAAGAACTGAGGCATCAGGCAAAGACTTATGGTGTATCGATGACGGTATTTCTGACTGCGGTATATCTGTGTGCGATTCACCGGACAATGACAAGACGGCAGGAAAGCAAGCCGGTTGTACTGATGGTTCCGGTAAATCTGCGTAATTTCTTTCCGACCAATACAATGCTCAATTTCTTCAACTGGATCGAACCGGGATATCATTTTCAGGGTGAAAAAGAAGAGTTCACAGATGTTGTGCAAAAAGTAAATGCATGCTTTAAAGAAGAACTGACAACGGAAAAGATGGAGAAGCGGATGAACGATTACTTCGCCTTGCAGGTGCATCCAATCCTGAAATTTGCGCCGCTGGAACTGAAAAATGTCTGTATCAATATCGGGGCGAGGACGGCAGAAAGTGATGTGACCGCTATTTTTTCCAACATGGGAATCATCCGGATGCCGGAAAGCTATGAGACGTATATCAGGTATTTTGGTGTTTATACAAGTACGCCGAAAGTAGAGCTTTGTATGTGTTCCTTCCGGGATAAGATTTATCTGGGATTTACGTCCAGATATGACTGTGATGCGATCAAGGACAACTTTTTCCAGATTCTGAAAGAGCAGGAAGTAAAGCCTGAGATCCTTGAAGTGGAGTATCCGGAAAGTGTGATGACAGAAGCGAAAGGAATGCAGATTTTCAAAATATTTACATTTCTTTGCATGATCGCGATTGTGGCGGCACTGGGAGTGGATTATAGCATTGATACGAATTTCCATCTGTCACTGTTTGTGTGCGGCGGTGCGTTCAGTATGTGGTTGGCGCTCGCAGTCGGTTTCTTCAAGCGGTACAATCTGCTGAAGAATGCCATGTGGCAGCTGATCATTGTGACAGTCGGCTGTATTATCTGGGACTGGCTGACCGGCTGGCATGGCTGGTCGATTGACTTTGTGCTTCCGGGAGTCAGTGGCTTGATTATGATTTCGATGCTGATCATATCGAGGGTGTATTACCGTCAGGCGAAGGACTATCTGGTGTACTTTGTGATGGCGGCGCTTTACGGAATGATCTTACCATTTATCTTTTTGCTGACTGGTAAGGTACGAATTGTATTTCCGTCTGTGATTTCAATTGGGATGGGCGTGCTGATGCTGATCGGACTGGTGCTTTTCAAGGGAAAAGAAATGCGTCAGGAAATGGAAAAGAATTTACATGTATAAATCGGTGGTGCCGCAAAATTATCTGGATTGATGATTTTGCGGCACCATATTTTTTGCATTTAAATATCTGACGAGTGCGGTGATCTGGATCAGAAGTTCTTCCTGATGCTTTGCATCGAGTTCTTTAAATAAAGAAAGAACTTGGAATTCAAAACGAAGCAAAGAAACAGAAGGATCCGGTTCACCAATTTCCAAAGCTTCATCTGCAGAGATGCCATACAGATTGGCAAGGGTTGCGAAAGTGGAGAGATCCGGCTCGGCAACGTTATTCTCATAACCGGACAGAGATTTTCTGTGGATACCGGTCAATTCCATCACTTGTTTCTGGGTATATTCTTTATTCTCACGGGCGTTTTTCAGAATTTTACCAATATCTTTCATGAAAATGTTCCCCCTTCAAACATAGTATAAGTTCATTATAAATGGTCAGAGCAGGAAAAAGCAATGACAATTTATTTTGATTTTTTATCGAGATAGTCTGCGAGAGATTGAAACTGAATCAAAAGCTCTTCCTGGTGGCTGGTGTCAAATTTTTGGAAAAGAGTAAGCATTTTTCATTCGCAGCGCGAAAGGGAAAAATGCGAGGGGGGGGGGTAGAAGTCTTAATTCCTAATACTTCATCCGCAGAAAGTTGATATAAGCGGAGTAATCTGGCAAATGTGTCAAGATCTGGTTCTGCTACACTGTTCTCATAGCCGGACAGAGTCTTGCGGTTGATACCGGTCAGTTCTATTACTTTCTTCTGAGTATAAAAATTATCTTCACGTGCTGTCCGGAGAATTTCTCCTATATGTTCCATGGGCGATCGTCCTTTCGAAGATTTCATATATAATATAAGTGAAGTGGTATGTACTATTGCTATTATATAAGAAATAGACGTTAAAAAGAGTAGAATTCTTAGAAAAAGTACTAATAAATCAAAAAGTCTTAAAATTAAAGATACACATGTGCTATCATATTCAAACTTTAATCTCTAAACTTTAATTTTTCCGCCTATGATCTCTAACGAAATAGGAATTGTGAGACTTGCGGCGCCATATTTTTTGTATGCAAAAATCTGACAAGTGCGGTGATTTGAATCAGGAGTTCTTCCTGATGTTTGGGGTCAAGTTCAAAGAAAGAACCTGGAATTCACATTGAGGCAGAGAGTCGGAAGAAGCTTTTCCACCAATATCTAATACTTCATCGGCAGAAATACCATAGAGATTGGCAAGAGTCGCAAAGGTTGATAGATTTGGCTCGGCAACGTTGTTCTCTTAACCAGAAAGCGATTTCCTGTGGATGCCGGTTAATTCCATTACTTGTTTTGGGTATATTTTTTATTCTCACGGGCATATTTCAGAATCTTGCCAATGTCTTTCATGAAAACGGTTTCCTTTCAAATTTACTCCTTTCTTATTATAAAGCACAAAGATAAGAAGACGCAATTTTGAAAACTGTGGTTTTTTATCGAATTATGTATCAAGGAATTACCTATTATTAAATATTAAAACCTATTATTAAAAGACTGAAAAATATGGATTATAACATTAAAAATCGCAAAATTAGCGGAACTGTTAATAAAACGATATTTTTTCGGGAGGGGGAAGAAAAGGAAAAACAAAATCTTAAAAAATACGTTAAAAAGATGTAGAAGTCTTAGAAAAGGTAAGAATGATATTGACTTCTTAAAAATTAAGACTTATAATAACCAAGATAGGATACGTATGCAAAAAAGCATATCACTTTTTAAAATCAGAAAGAGAGGAAATTAGAGATGAAAAAGAGAAGAGTACTTCATCAGGCATGTGCGTTCTCTGTCGCAGTAATGCTCGTTGGAGTAAATGCTGTACCAGTTGTTGCAGCTGATAATGCTCCTGCTGCATATACTAATGCAGATGAGACATGGAAGGGAAAAGCTTGGGCTATTATTACAGTTGATTCCGAAAAAGGATCTTTTGAAGATGGCACTAATACCAATAATGCTGGACATTTGGAAGATAGTAACTATGCAATTAGTTATTTCCCGACTGTTATTCCAAAGGATGGCTATACATGGACAGGATGGGATATTACAGAACCAGACGGTGTTGTAAATCACTTAAATACTGAGTTTGTTGGCGCTAAGTCATGCATGGTTGCTCCAAAGGACGGAGAATTTAAAGTAGTAGCTACATTTAAAAAGGATGCTCCGGCAGAAAAGGAAACTACTACTTTAGTAACCTTTAATAATAGTTTTGATGGAAATGCAACACTTGTTTCAGGAAATCCAGCAGATCAGTTTACATTTTGGAATAAGGATTCAGCAGTATATGATATTCCTAAATATAATGTAAAAGATGGATATGAAATAACTGGATGGACAGTAACAGGTTCAGAGACAACTACTTGGTCAAAAGATAAGACAACTTTTACATTAAGTGATGTTAATGCAGCATATTCTGATAATGGAGAAAAAGTTGAAGGGTTTGCAACCGTAGTCCCTGTTGTATCTAAAAAAGAGGAATCTAAAAAAGTAGTTGTTAACGCAACGGTCAAAGTTGATCCTAACAAAGGTTACTTTGAAGTGTACGGAGACAAAGAACCTTATGAGACTACAAATGAGAATCTTCAGGATGATGGTTGCAAACTGGGCTATCTTCCAAAAGTAGTAGCAAAAGATGGTTATACATGGACAGGTTGGAAAGTAAAAGATGAAGGAGGTAATGTTGTATACTCTAACATTACAACAGATACTTTTGAACTTATGTTTGATTGTACAAAATCTCAAAATTATACTGTAGAAGCTACTTTTGAAGAGAATAAAGCTGAAGAAAAAACAGTAGAAGTTTATTTCAATATTATTGATTCAGAAAAAGGATCATTCCCGGATTATGCACCATCAACAGTTGTTTCTTTCAAAGGTATTGCTGCAGACACAGACCAGCAGTTTGAAATTCCGGCAGTAAAAGCAAATGATGGATACAAGTTTACTGGATGGAAAGTTGAAGGCGCTGAAACACAGAATTGGGATGCAGATGCTAAAACATTTGGTGTGACAGGACTTGCACATTTCCCAGAAGGATCTAATGTTGGTTATGTAACAATTACACCTGAATTTGAAAAAGTTGAAGAAACACCGGCTGTAGCAGTAGCAAATGCATATGTTGTAATTGATTCAACAGAAGGATCATTCGAAGGATATGAAGGAGCAACACAACTTGATAACGAAAACCTTCAGGATAGCAAATACAACCTTGAATTCCTTCCGACAGTAGTAGCAA
>NZ_JAQESL010000060.1:0-3141 GCF_027697525.1 Coprococcus sp. AM97-35
AAAACCACATACAAATTTAAATCTTTACTCCATCCATTCTTCCTTACCCTGTCCTACCTTCTTGGTTATGCCCTCGACCGATTAGTAACAGTCAGCTCCATGCATTACTGCACTTCCACCTCTGCCCTATCTACCTTGTCGTCTTCAAGGGGTCTTACAACTTGCGTTGGGATATCTCATCTTGAGGGGGGCTTCACGCTTAGATGCCTTCAGCGTTTATCCCTTCCTGACTTGGCTACTCTGCCATGCTCCTGGCGGAACAACAGATACACCAGCGGTCAGTCCAGCCCGGTCCTCTCGTACTAAGGCCAGCTCCTCTCAAATATCCTACGCCCACGCCGGATAGGGACCGAACTGTCTCACGACGTTCTGAACCCAGCTCGCGTACCGCTTTAATGGGCGAACAGCCCAACCCTTGGGACCTACTTCAGCCCCAGGATGCGATGAGCCGACATCGAGGTGCCAAACCACTCCGTCGATGTGAACTCTTGGGAGTGATAAGCCTGTTATCCCCAGGGTAGCTTTTATCCGTTGAGCGATGGCAATCCCACTTTATACCACCGGATCACTAAGTCCTACTTTCGTACCTGCTCCACCCGTCGGTGTCGCAGTCAAGCTCCCTTCTGCCTTTGCACTCTTCGAATGGTTTCCAACCATTCTGAGGGAACCTTTGAGCGCCTCCGATACCCTTTCGGAGGCGACCGCCCCAGTCAAACTCCCCACCTGACATTGTCCCCCAGCCGGGTCACGGCTGCTGGTTAGAAATCCAATACTGCAAGGGTGGTATCCCAACAGCGGCTCCGCATCAACTGGCGTCAATGCTTCTTCGCCTCCCACCTATCCTGTACATACAATATCGAATCCCAGTATCAAGCTGGAGTAAAGCTCCATGGGGTCTTTCCGTCCTGGCGCAGGTAACCAGCATCTTCACTGGTATTTCAATTTCACCGGGTGCATTGTTGAGACAGTGCCCAAATCATTACGCCTTTCGTGCGGGTCGGAACTTACCCGACAAGGAATTTCGCTACCTTAGGACCGTTATAGTTACGGCCGCCGTTTACTGGGGCTTAAGTTCAAAGCTTCGCTTGCGCTAACCTCTCCCCTTAACCTTCCAGCACCGGGCAGGCGTCAGCCCATATACTTCACCTTACGGTTTTGCATAGACCTGTGTTTTTGCTAAACAGTTGCTTGGGCCAATTCTCTGCGGCCAGCTCTCACTGGCACTCCTTCTCCCGAAGTTACGGAGTCATTTTGCCGAGTTCCTTAACAATGCTTCTCCCGTCGGCCTTAGGATTCTCTCCTCACCTACCTGTGTCGGTTTACGGTACGGGTACAGTACAAACAATAGCGGCTTTTCTTGGCAGCTGGCTCACACATTTCCCTACTTCAGTTCGGTATGCATCACGTCTTCGGATTATAGAGCGGATTTGCCAACTCTACTCCTACCTCGCTTGCCACGGGATTCCATTCCCGCTAGTGCTCTCCCTCTGCGTCCCCACAGTTCTGTTATACTGCAGTACAGGAATTTCAACCTGTTGTCCATCGGCTACGTCTTTCGACCTCACCTTAGGCCCCGACTTACCCAGAGCAGATCAGCTTTACTCTGGAAACCTTGGGTATTCGGCCGGAAGGATTCTCACCTTCCTCTCGCTACTCATTCCGGCATTCTCTCTTCTTAAAAGTCCACAGCTCCTTCCGGTACTGCTTCTTCCCTTTAAGAATGCTCCTCTACCAATTAACTACGTTAATTCCTGAGCTTCGGTAGTGTGTTTCAGCCCCGGACATTTTCGGCGCAGGACCTCTCGACCAGTGAGCTATTACGCACTCTTTTAATGTATGGCTGCTTCTAAGCCAACATCCTGGTTGTCTTTGAAATCCCACATCCTTTTCCACTTAACACACATTTTGGGACCTTAGCTGCAGGTCTGGGCTCTTTCCCTTTTGACTACCCAACTTATCTCGTGTAGTCTGACTCCCATGAATCATCTTACTGGCATTCGGAGTTTGATATCCTTTGGTAAGCTTTGACGCCCCCGCGGGAATTCAGTGCTCTACCTCCAAAAGACTCTCATGAGGCTAGCCCTAAAGCTATTTCGAGGAGAACCAGCTATCTCCGGGTTCGATTGGAATTTCTCCCCTATCCACACCTCATCCCCACCCTTTTCAACGGATGTGGGTTCGGACCTCCATTGCCTTTTACGGCAACTTCATCCTGGACATGGATAGATCACCCGGTTTCGGGTCTACTCCATCTGACTTCACGCCCTATTAAGACTTGTTTTCACTTCGGCTCCATTCCTTAAGAACTTAACCTCGCCAGATGGCGTAACTCGCCGGACCGTTCTACAAAAAGTACGCGGTTCATCATATAAAGATGTTCCACAGCTTGTAAACACAGGGTTTCAGGTTCTCTTTCACTCCCCTCCCGGGGTCCTTTTCACCTTTCCTTCACAGTACTATGCGCTATCGGTCACTAAGGAGTATTTAGCCTTACGGGGTGGTCCCCGCTCATTCCCACAAGGTTTCTCGTGTCTCGTGGTACTCTGGATCCCGCCTTGCTGACTCGTCTTTCGCTTACGGGGCTTTCACCCTCTCTGGCTGGCTTTCCCAAAACCATTCTGCTAAACTTATCAGATCAATTACGCGGTCCGAACCCCGGAATGCACGCATTCCGGTTTGGGCTCTTCCGTTTTCGCTCGCCGCTACTCACAGAATCACTTGTTGTTTTCTCTTCCTCCGGCTACTTAGATGTTTCAGTTCACCGGGTTCCCTTCCATACGTTATGGATTGGCGTATGGATGACTGGAGTCTGTCCAGCCGGGTTTCCCCATTCAGATATCTCCGGATCATCGGATATTTGCTCCTCCCCGAAGCTTTTCGCAGCTTATCACGTCTTTCATCGGCTCTTAGTGCCAAGGCATCCACCCTGCGCTCTTTCTAGCATAACCAACTCCCTTCTCCCACGGGAATGGGATCCGGTTACACATGCATAGCGTTGCATGCGTTGGTATTTCAGGTCGTTTTTTTACTTCGTTTTCTCGAAGATGTAAGTTAATCATTACCTTGCGGTGATGATCACCTCGGATGTCTTTCTCTATTTGAGAATTGATTTATTTTTGTATGCAGTTTTCAAAGTACATG
>NZ_JAQESL010000061.1:0-2698 GCF_027697525.1 Coprococcus sp. AM97-35
GCGTACTGTGCAATCCAGAGTCCATAGTTTCCGATATTGTTGAATTTATAGGCTACAGACTGCGAACAATACAAAAGAGGTCTTACGCCTGTTTTCTGGTATACATAGTCAAGCCAGCTCTTGCACCATGCAAAATCTGAGCTACCGAATGCCGGGTTGCTCTTCCCCTCCCAGTCAAGGCAGAGAATTGCTTCGCCTACACGTTTTCCGATTCTATCAAGGAAGTAATCTGCTTCTTTCTGGTAATCTCCACCATTCGCATAATGGTAGATACCGAGACACTTTCCGGCGTTCTTAGCCTGTGCGTAAGCTCTTGTGAAATCTGGGTTCACGTAGCCTGTTCCCTCTGTTGCCTTTACGATCACAAAATCGCACGGGACCACACTGAGGTCAATTCCTGCCTGATAACTTGCAATATCAATTCCATTCATTGCCATAATGTTTCTCCTTTCAAAAAGAGGGCGACTATTCGCCCCTTGAATCATTATCTACTTTCACCTGATCTTCCACCTGCGATCGGATGTGTTTCACAAGCGGCTGCATAAATGCCGGGATATTCACTCCCATGTCCTGAATATTTTCTAAAATACTGATAATCTCATTGCAGATCAGCCACATTGCCACGACACATGCCACCAGAAATGTGACTGGTGACTTCCAACCAATTGAAGTTGATGCATATAGAAGCATTTCATCAATAATCGCTCCCACAACTACCAGCAGCCACATAGATACCTTTTTGAAAATTCCTCTGATACTTTTATAGGAATTGATATCCTGTGCTCTGTATTTGCTTGCCATAAGTCCGGTAGCATAATCAATCAGATTACATACCACCAGCAGGATCACCGGCACTGCAAGCACTCCAAGAAGCGCTGACAGGAAAGCAAATACTGCTGTAAAAATTGCTTTGATATAGTTTGCCTGTTCCACTTTCATATTCCTCATTCTTTCTTTATGAATTTACCGGCTTTGCTGCTCCGGTATAAGATATCGGATAATCGTATGGATAGTCATACGGATAATCAACCGTTTCCTGGATCTGTACAGAAATCGTAAATTTTTCCCCGGTCGCAACCGTATTTTTGCTTAATTTCACATCTGTAATTTTAAGCATTAAACCACCTCAACTTCTATCCTTGCTTTCCTGATCGAATCCGCAACCGTATAAGTCACTTCCAATATATGTGTTCCTTTTTCTTTCGGAGCAATCTTGCAGTCAAGATAATGCTCATTGATATCACACTCTCCTTGCACCACGATGTCTGTGTAACGTGCCAGCTCATAAGATGCTGTCAGAATCGTAAATGGCTCATCGTTAGGACTTCGCACCAATAGCTTAATGTGCTTGTCTTCGCCCAGGATAAATCTAATTTTGTTCACAACAACACCCCCTTCCGTGTATCGGATAAATTACCTCCACAAAGAGCGGATCTGGATCTGCGATAACTTGATACTGATCTGGAACTACCTCTACAGCATAGTCTTCCGGAATAACTGTAACCTTACAGTCTTCCGGAACAACTTCCACCATATAATCAAGCGGAACAAGTCTTACGCATAGAGTAGCCGGATCAACGATCAACAGCATCTTCGTGCAGTATGCAATATTGCCTGCATCATTTTCTGCCGTCAGCTCCACCACATACATTCCATCTAAATCATAAGGGACCGTGGCATTCCACCGGTCCCCTTCAGCTCTTTCGAATATTACTTCTTTTCCATCTATCTTACCGCTTACCTTTACTACCATAGGCGTACCGCCTAGTCGGTAATCTCGACTGCAATAATGAATGTCTTTCCGCAGTCTACTGGATTCGGAGTAAGAGTCACTGACTTAATCACCGGAGCTGACGTATCGACAGTAACCTTACGTGTGACTGTAGTAGTCTTTCCGGCTTTGTCTTTAGCTACGATTGTGATGGTGTTTGCACCCTCAACAAGAGTCACGTCCTTAGTAAATGTTCCGTCTGTTCCGACCGTTACAGTTGCTCCATTTACCGTTACTGTAACTGGCTTAGATGATACGTCATCTGTTTTACCACTTACCGTTACCGTCTTCTTGTTGGTTATAAGGCCATTTGATGGAGCCGTGATCTGCAGTGTCGGAGGCACTGTATCAACTGTAAATGTTGCTGTCTTAGCTGCAGCTGCATTACCATCATTGTCGGATGCATTGACCGAAATCGTATGCGATCCATCTTTTAACGTCGGTGATGTGCATGTGCACTTATATCCACCGTCAATAGCAGTCTTTGTTACCGTCGATACGACTGTACCATCAACTGTGACTGCGATTGTTCCTGCATTTACTCCGGAGTCTGTATCTTTTACCTGGAATTCGATAGTCGGAGTTGTATTTGTGATATAAGCTCCTGCAGACGGAGACGTGATCGTGATAGTCGGTGCTGTCTTTTCTTTTACACGGAGTTTAAGTGATGCGCCGAGAGTAGCATGACTCTGATCTACCGTGGTAGTATTGCCGGCCTCATCTGTAGCCTTTACTGTTCCGCCAAGAACATGATCCGGCTGATTGTAGCTCGACTTACTTGGAGCTGTAACCGTAGCTTCCCATTTCCCGGAGGTCGAATTATAGGTCAGATTGTATGCCTGACCATTAAATATATATTGAGCTGTTTTTACTGCCATCTACGCTTCACCTCTACTGCTTGTCTTCTGTTACCAGATCTTCTGCTCC
>NZ_JAQESL010000062.1:0-2196 GCF_027697525.1 Coprococcus sp. AM97-35
TCTTTTAGGGACTTATTTCACAGACCCTTTCTTTTTAATTGCACTTATTCTTTTGTCCAGTCTTTAGTTTTCTCTATCCTCAAGATATTCCGCAAGGCTGTAATACAGTTCGCCTGCTATTCCACGTGTCTGATTTGCGGCAGTCATGGAATTCAAGATTGCCTCCTGCTCTGCTTCTGCCGCAGCAAGGAAAGCACGGTCGATTATGTTTTCCGGAATTGCTGATATCTGCACAAGTTTCTCCTCATAGCCGGATGGGATTCTGTTTGCAGTCGTAAATCCAATCATAATCTCCCCACTGCCATGACCTGTATAACTACCGGTTCGTGCGATACCAACACCGGTTCTTTTCAGAATCCGTTTGAGCTGACGACTTGTCAATGGAAGGTCTGTAGCCAGAATACTCATAATAGAACCTTTATCTTCTTCAGATGCAGCCATATCACTCTTTTCCTGTTTCCATTCCAGAATTTTAGGACCAACAGCTTCGCCATTCAGTACAAAATCTTTCGTTGCACCAAAGTTTGACTGAACCAGAACACCGATGGTGTATTCTTTTTCTCCAATCGTGATCACGCGGGATGCAGAACCGATTCCACCCTTCATGCCATAGCAGGTCGTACCGGCACCGGCACCTACATCACCTTCTTCGAATTCTTCCGATGCTAATGCAAAAGCCTCGCGCACTTCTTTTTCACCAATTGCACGTTTCTGGATATGATTGATCCGACAGTCATTGCACTCGCCTACGACCGGATTGATACTCTGAGGTTCTATTCCATCCTTCCGGCACTGTTCAATCACGATCTCAACCATTGCATCCAAAACCTTTCCGACATTTAACGTATTGGTAAGAGCAATCGGTGTCTCGAGGGTCCCCAGCTCCTCAACCTGCACAACACCGGCACTTTTTCCGAATCCATTATGAATGTATGCAGCTGCCGTATAGTGCTTGGCAAATGCATTGTCCGGTCCAGGAACGATCACGGTTACACCAGTATGATTTTCTTCTGTCTTCACCGTACAATGCCCTACCCGTATACCAGGCACGTCCGTAATTGTATTCCTTTCTCCTGTTTTTACTCTTCCGGGTACAATTCCAAAGTCCCGAATCCTTTTTGCCCCATTTTGGTTTCCTCCTTGGATTTTGTTGTATTTTTCAATACATGCTGATTTCAGTATAGCACATTTTCTCCGTTGAATGATTTAATATTTCATTTTATGAGTCTGACTTTCGTGATCATCTCTGTTTTTACCGGTCTGTGATAGACAAATCCTGACTGCGGTTCAATGGCTTCTTCTACTTCTACATGTTCCAGTCGTTCAATCTCATCCCAGCCATCGATCACTTTTCCGATTACGGTGAAATTACCATTCAATCTCTCGGAGGCAGCAAGGGTGATATAGTACTGGCTGCCGGAACTATTCTCTGGATCTCCTGCCATGGCAACAATCCCCCGATGAAAAGTAATTTTGGCATTTTCAGGATTGGTTTTAAATTCCGGTTTGATCATGATATCGATTTGTGGATCAACACCATCAAAAAACAGTGGCTGAAGGACAAATCCCGGTTCCAAACGTTCAATGGCTCTTCCGTCAAATATTCTCTTCTCTGCGAGTCGCATAACACTTGCGCAGGCAATCGGTGCAATTTCCGGCCATAATTCAAAGTGTATCACAGCATTCTCATTTACAGTTATTTCGATGATTGGTTTTTGATTCATTTTCATATTTCCTTTATCTCATTATTTTTTTCGAGGGTCAACCCACCCGTGTATGTCCCTCTTTGTATTTCATTATACAGCTTTTGCTGAAATACTCAAAGTGGAAGTTACCGCCCAAATCCTACTTCGACCAGGTTGGTTCTTCTTTCCCGGTATAATTGAATTTACCATCATTTTACTGCGATATACTTGCAAGAGATTTTTACACCTTTCAGGTTTCTGTTTGTGTGTAACAAACAAAGTGATTTGACTTTTTTGTACGCCAGAATAAAATAAAAATGGTGATTTTGCATTTTATTGACTGTATTCTGACCGGATACTCTGATTTGTGCGTAAAGAATAAATGACAACATAACAAAAATAAAAAGAGGAATACAGAATGAAGAGTACAAAATTATTTCGGAATGTAAGGCTAAAAGGTCAAAAAGAACTTGTTTCGATATTACAGCGACCTCGAACGTGCTACCGAAGA
>NZ_JAQESL010000063.1:0-2103 GCF_027697525.1 Coprococcus sp. AM97-35
GAAGATATTTCCATGGAGTATGCAGGGGATGGGGAGTTTGTCGGGGAAGAATTGGACGGCTTTACATTAGATGCCATTGAAGGCTGGGCACTGACAAGGGATTTAGAAGAGCAGGATCCCAAAAGTTATGTGGCAGGGATTGTAACGGATAAACTGGTACGGATACATAACCGAAGACAGACACAGGAACCGTGCAAGGACCTCAGAAGAAACGGCTGCTGTATTCCTGGGAACCAGAGAGTATATGTGAAGACAGATGGAAAATTCCTTTTGTGCGAAAAAACCGGAGATGCACCGGATATAGGAAATGTGTTTGAAGGGGCAGATCTGGAAAAGATAAAGAAATATTATATTGAAGAATACGATGAAAAATCCCTTACAAGATGTAATGAATGCTGGGCGAGAAATTTGTGCGGACTTTGTTATGCAGCATGTTATGAAGCAGAAGGAATTGATATGGAGAGGAAAGAAAAAGTCTGCGGTGCTCACAGGTATGCCACAAAAGGAGAACTGATTTCGTATTACAGCATTTTGGAAGAAAAGCCGGAAGTGATCGAAGAGATAGATGCGGTACCGTATTATTAAGGAAAGGTTTTAGATTATCAAAGATAATTTAAAATAGAAAAAATCAGACGGAAAGGAGGCGGCTGGTATGAGAAAAATCGTAGCAGGAAAGTTACAGACAGGAGCAGACTTTGAAGGCAGCAAAGGTGGATGTGTTTGTAGTGGAAGTATAGCAGTAGCAAACTCTCATAATGCAGGACCAGCATATTGTGTAGGATACTGTGGAAACCATGGAGTAGTAACCAGAAATGCAAATTATAATGTTGCAAAAACTGCCTAAGGATGTAGTAAAAAACGTCTTATAGGAATGGGGAGATTTGTAATAGAATCTCCCTTTTTCTTTTTGGAGATAGGAAAGAATTTACTATGCAAGAATGCTTTGCTTGTTTCATGGATATGAAATATAAGAATGTTATCAGTAACACTAAATAAGGTGATTTTATAAAGCTGAAGGGAGGTTAAATAAGAATGGTACGAAAGAGCAGAAAAAAGAGAAAAATACGAGTATTAAAAAGGATAGCTTTTTGGGGAATTATTGTTTTTATAAGTTGTACGGGGATGTATTTCTATAGAAAATACAAGGATATACAATTACAAAATATTGTGAGTCACACTACGGAAAATGAGGGCATAGAGGAAAGATTGCAAAAAATGTCAAATTATGATTTGCGTATCAAAGATATCGTAGAAAATAAAAGTCAGTACCCAGAAGAACTTTTGGAACTGCTCACGACAAATATAGAAACTATAGAGTTTGTATTGAATTATCCTGAAAAGAAAAATAATTCACCAGCGGAAACAGTAGAGGAAACAAGGAGTGGAGAAATTCCATTACTATTACAATGGGATGAAAGATGGGGCTATCAAAATTATGGAGATAGCATGTTTGCAGTAAATGGGTGTGGTCCAACAGCACTTTCTATGGTTATAGTAGGACTTACAGAGAATAAGCAAGCAACACCTTACCAAGTAGCGCAGTATGCAGAAAAAAATGGATATTATGTAGAGGGGGTAGGAAGTAGTTGGAACATGATGACAGATGTAGGAAGTTATTTTGGGATACAAGGAAGTGAGATTCCATTAGGCAAAGATAGTATTCAGACGGAATTAGAATTAGGACATCCGATCATTTGTGCCATGCGTCCAGGAGATTTTACAACAACCGGACATTTTATTGTCTTGGCAGGAATGAAAGATGGAAAGATTTGTGTCCATGATCCCAATAGTAAAAAAAGAAGCGAAAAATTATGGAACTATGAAACTTTAGAAAGTCAAATCAATAATTTGTGGAGCTTTACAACGCTTTTTTAAATTCTACACATAAATTACACATAAAAACGTGATAAACATAAGTGATATTTTTATAATAAATCATTCCCCAAAATAGTGGGTTGTTTAATAAGAAAAAAATCAAAAATAGTAATTTTGTTCTTGGTACTCTTGATTTCAGAAACGATGATTTTAAGTACTGGAATTTGGTAGAGAAGTTACTGAACTTTTTCAGGAAACAGCACACAAATTAGGGAAATGTGTAATTGT
>NZ_JAQESL010000064.1:0-420 GCF_027697525.1 Coprococcus sp. AM97-35
TAAATGTTTGCTTCATTTTACTGTTTCTCCTTTAGTAATTTTTTCATAAGTACCAATGAGTTATGTCGATTTTGGAATACACCGCTTCTGGAAATATTCTGCTTTTTTGCAATTTCTTCGTTGTTCATTTCCAAGAAGTAATACATCAGCAAAGTTTCACGGTTACGCTCGGATAACTGTTTCAAGGCTTCTGCCAATTCATCATCATAGACACGAATATCATTACCGCATACATTGAAAATCGTATAGTCCGTATCATAGTCGTCCCAGACAGCCAGATTTTCTACAACGATTTCTGGAAGTTCACAAAAGAGTGTTTCTTCCTTTTGTCGTCGTTTTAATTTCTTCTGATAGTCCTTAACAACATGTCGGACAACTTTCTTCAAACAACTTTCAAAACGGCATTGAACTGTTTTCTGG
>NZ_JAQESL010000064.1:430-1833 GCF_027697525.1 Coprococcus sp. AM97-35
TTTATACGAGCTATTAAAGCTGTAAGATATTCAGTTTTTAATAAAATGCTATTAGGTAGTGTATGATTGTATAGAATTTCGCTTAAAATGTTCCATAATACAATCCCCCTTACAGCATTTGTTTTGTATTACACTTTTGTCTTTTTGGTAATCTTATAAATATATTCTTCTGGTGTAGGGCGTTTATTCCCAAAATACTTTTTGAAATTTGCCTGCAGCTCTGGGTCGGTGCTATTCATAGCTTCATCAATCGTAGCTTCCATATCCGCCCGAACACCCGCCAATGATACACCGCCAGCTTTTGCACCAGCTTTCAATGCCTTTTTTATATCTCTTTTGTTCAGTCCTATCATATTCATACCTCAATTCTACTTTTTAAAGCTAATAAGTTTTCCGTTGTATTTTACAATGATGAATATGATATAAAACACTCCTACAACAATCAAAATAAGACCTATGTAATAGCCTAATTCAGAATGAGAGATTAAATTGATAATCGGCATAACAAGAATACCAATACTAACCAGTAAAGTGCCTATTCCTATTTTTTTTGTAAACACCTTTTTATCTTTAGGGTCAAGTTGTGTATAATGATAACCATGTAATAAAGTAATATTCTCTTTTATTCCTATTTGATAAGATATAAAAAGTAAAAACAATCCTATAACTATTTCAACAATCAATTCCTCTAATTCCATAATCGTTCTCTCCTTTAATCAAAATAAAATAATTCTTCAAATTTTTTATCTAAAGCTATACAAAGCACTAATGCCAATTTTGCTGTTGGATTAAATTGTCCAGTTTCAATAGAACTAATTGTATTCCGAGAAACCCCGACTAGTTCAGCTAATTCTGTTTGTGATAATTTTTTTTCTTTTCGTACAGTTTTTAATCTGTTTCGCAAAATTAAATGTTCGTCCATTCTATAAACCTATCATTAAAAATTTATAAAAGTAATACCCCATAAATAGAAGAAAGAATAAAGCAATAACAAATTTGGATTTATTTTTTGAAATATGTGCTTCATAACCCATAGAGCCAAATGCCACAGACCCAATAATTGTCATTATATCATAGTAAGGTTCTTTACAAACTGCTTTAATGAAAAGAATTAAAATGCAGATAAATAAAACAAACATTAAGCCAAAAGATTTCCCTTGAAGTTTAATATGTTTTTCGTATTCATCAAGATATAGATTCTCTTTTTTGTTTTGTGATAGTATTTTTTCTTTATCCATTATATAACGCTCCTTTCAAATAATACCAAGTACACTTGTCATTTATATTATAGCATTCGGTCATTACAAGTCAATATTTTTGCACAGTTTTCTTGTCGTTTTGTAAAAGCGTGCAAATCTGATAGGAAATGCACGCTATATCATTTATCCTACAATCTTCCAGTT
>NZ_JAQESL010000065.1:0-1829 GCF_027697525.1 Coprococcus sp. AM97-35
CTATCATTTATAAAGTTGTAAACCGGTGCTGTCTTATATAATAACACTATATATCTTGTTTCCTCATCCTTCATCCAGTCTTTTATCCCACAAAGTTTTGGTTCTGTAATTTTCAATCCAGTTTCTTCCCTCACTTCGCGTATCACAGCATCTGTAAATGATTCTCCTCTTTCCACATGTCCTCCCGGAAATGTTATTCCAGAGTAATCATCATCCGTCTTATCTTGGACAAGTACCCTATTTTCACTAAACACCATACACATATTAGTCATTATCACTTTTTCTGTTCTTACCATTCGTAATACCCTTATCCTTCATTTGCTGAATCCATATATATCATTTCAACAATACTGTCTGCATCAATATCAGATGTAATAATTTTTTCATTAAAAACTGATGAAAAATCCTTTTCTCTCCACCATCTACGCATATCTTCTTCACCAAATTCCTGTTTTTTATCTCTCGTATTATGCCGCCTGACCGTCTCTTCAAATGGTATATCAAAATAGTACGCATATATATCCATTCCATACAATTCATTTGCCGTTTTGAACAAAGGACTATACCACTCATCATACATGATGCCCTCTAAAATAACCACATCACAATGCTCATACCCATATTTCATAAGTTCTATCATAAGTGGTAATGCCTTAGTATCAACGCCATCTTTAACCCACAAGATATTTCTCCTAATCTCATCTTGTGAAATCATCATTGTATTGTATCCAAATTTCTTTTGCAACGCTCTAGCTACTGTTGTTTTTCCACTTCCAGAGTTACCTCTTAATATAATTATCTTTTTCATAATTTCTCCACCACTTTACAACTTTTTCATAAAAAAATATCGCACAGGGCTTTCTGATGTATAATGAATTTGCTGATAACATTACAAAGGAAAGTGACCCTGTACGACAAAAGCATTATACAACGAAAAAACACTGATTGGTAGACTTCATCAATATTTTTTGATTTATTTTGAAACTTTTTCTGTTCCGACAGCAGATACCTTATTTTTGCTGATATTATCCATACTGGCCTTAGAATCCGCACATTCCATCCAGTTTCTGTATCAGCATTTTTTATCCAGAATAACGGAGAAATCACCGAATGTATTTTATTATGCATGTTCCTATGCAAAGGTTGATTATTCCAGATTTATGAATACTACTGTCAGGATTGCTTTGAAGCTGATACCGGATTCATTGCAGACGCAGCCTGTATTTCTGTGCGTGGATGATACGATGGTATCTAAATTTGGCACAAAATTTGAAAATGTTTCAAAACTGTTTGACCATGCCGCACACAATGGTTCCAACTATTTGAATGGACACTGCTTTGTGAGTGTCATGCTCTGCGTACCTGTCTGGAATGGGGATAAAGTATATTATCTTTCCGTTCCTCTTGGCTATCGTATGTGGCAGAAAAAAGAGTCTAAACTGAAACTGGCAGCCTCCATGATCCGGCAGGTTATGCCTGAATTTCACAGCAAAGATCATGTCATCATCCTTTGTGACAGCTGGTATACAAAACAGAATCCGGTATCCATCGTTGATGAATATCCGAATCTGGATCTGATTGGCAGTGCAAGGATTGATTCTGTCATGTATGATCTTGCACCTGCACGGACCGGTCGTCAGGGACGTCCTGCCAAACATGGAAAACGTCTTTCTGTTGAAACAGAGTTTACGTTTTCCAATGAAAAGATCGGTGATTATTATACCGGTGTCCGCCGGGTTCTGATTAAGATCTTCGGCGACAGGGAAGTCCTTGCCTATGTCACTGCCACTGAAAAAGAACATGGTACAAAACGACTGTTTTTCAGTACC
>NZ_JAQESL010000066.1:0-1627 GCF_027697525.1 Coprococcus sp. AM97-35
AAAGAACATTGATAACTGAACAATAGACAACAAACCCTGAAAATTCTTTAAAGAGATTTTTCAAGAACGGACATCGAAAGATGTCGAACCAGAACAGTAAACAGGAACAGAATTGCCAAGCGATTCTGACCCGGATACAAACATTTTTAACGAGAGTTTGATCCTGGCTCAGGATGAACGCTGGCGGCGTGCTTAACACATGCAAGTCGAACGAAGCACTTATTTGTGACTGAGTGGCGGACGGGTGAGTAACGCGTGGGTAACCTGCCTCATACAGGGGGATAACAGTTAGAAATGACTGCTAATACCGCATAAGACCACGGAGCCGCATGGCTCAGTGGGAAAAACTCCGGTGGTATGAGATGGACCCGCGTCTGATTAGGTAGTTGGTGGGGTAACGGCCTACCAAGCCAACGATCAGTAGCCGACCTGAGAGGGTGACCGGCCACATTGGGACTGAGACACGGCCCAAACTCCTACGGGAGGCAGCAGTGGGGAATATTGCACAATGGGGGAAACCCTGATGCAGCGACGCCGCGTGAGCGAAGAAGTATTTCGGTATGTAAAGCTCTATCAGCAGGGAAGAAAATGACGGTACCTGACTAAGAAGCACCGGCTAAATACGTGCCAGCAGCCGCGGTAATACGTATGGTGCAAGCGTTATCCGGATTTACTGGGTGTAAAGGGAGCGTAGACGGCTGTGTAAGTCTGAAGTGAAAGCCCGGGGCTCAACCCCGGGACTGCTTTGGAAACTATGCAGCTAGAGTGTCGGAGAGGTAAGTGGAATTCCCAGTGTAGCGGTGAAATGCGTAGATATTGGGAGGAACACCAGTGGCGAAGGCGGCTTACTGGACGATGACTGACGTTGAGGCTCGAAAGCGTGGGGAGCAAACAGGATTAGATACCCTGGTAGTCCACGCCGTAAACGATGACTACTAGGTGTCGGGGAGCAAAGCTCTTCGGTGCCGCAGCAAACGCAATAAGTAGTCCACCTGGGGAGTACGTTCGCAAGAATGAAACTCAAAGGAATTGACGGGGACCCGCACAAGCGGTGGAGCATGTGGTTTAATACATCCCGGTGACCGGCATGTAATGATGCCTTTTCTTCGGAACACCGGTGACAGGTGGTGCATGGTTGTCGTCAGCTCGTGTCGTGAGATGTTGGGTTAAGTCCCGCAACGAGCGCAACCCTTATCTTCAGTAGCCAGCATTTTGGATGGGCACTCTGGAGAGACTGCCAGGGATAACCTGGAGGAAGGTGGGGATGACGTCAAATCATCATGCCCCTTATGAGCAGGGCTACACACGTGCTACAATGGCGTAAACAAAGGGAAGCGAGCCTGCGAGGGTAAGCAAATCTCAAAAATAACGTCTCAGTTCGGATTGTAGTCTGCAACTCGACTACATGAAGCTGGAATCGCTAGTAATCGCGAATCAGCATGTCGCGGTGAATACGTTCCCGGGTCTTGTACACACCGCCCGTCACACCATGGGAGTTGGTAACGCCCGAAGTCAGTGACCCAACCGTAAGGAGGGAGCTGCCGAAGGTGGGACCGATAACTGGGGTGAAGTCGTAACAAGGTAGCCGTATCGGAAGGTGCGGCTGGATCACCTCCTTTCTAAGGAA
>NZ_JAQESL010000067.1:0-325 GCF_027697525.1 Coprococcus sp. AM97-35
GCGATACCGTCCCTGCCGTAAAGATGTTCCATGAGATACCCAAAATCATGGATTTCCAAGCGACGCACCTTAAAGCGACGGGAGATTTTATTTTCCAGTAGCTTTTCCATTTTCATGTAACGGTTGATTTCATCATTCGGCATGGAAACAAAATCATTCATCAGCGTGTGGTTCACTTCATGGAGAAATTCCTTGAATGTCAGCCACGCCGATTTTTTGATGTTCTTCAGATTGAGCTGTTCTTCCGTAACCATGAGCTTAAAGCCAAGAAAAAAGCGGTAGTCCACTTGATTGTCCCCAATCATAGATACTAACGCTTCGGTCT
>NZ_JAQESL010000067.1:335-1624 GCF_027697525.1 Coprococcus sp. AM97-35
AACACTTCATTGTCCTTGTTCCAGACAAGGTTGTTGTCAATATATTTTATCGGGAACATAGTTCACACTCCTTACTGCCGTGATTGTTTCATTCAATATCTGCTTATGCAGTTTTACGGCTTTTCCTGCATAAGTGATTTTCGGGCGCAGGGCATAGGTTATCTGTGATTTCAAAAAGCTGTACGGCTTCTTTCCGTCAAAGGTTTTCTGCGACATGAACCAAGTGAGAGCAACGGGAATACCGAAATATTTGAGAAATGCTCCCTCAATCATGGAAAGAGGGGGAATATCCCCAAACAGAATGATGATAAATTCTGTAATCACAAACCATGTAATCTGTGTAAAGGTAACGGGAAAGGGTAAGTTAAAGTCATTGATTGCATACAAGACTTTTTCCACGTTCCAGATACCCGTATAAGATTTAATCTTTTTCAAGTTCTTTCAGCTCCTTTCAAAATAGAAAAGGACAGCCATTTTCAGACTGTCCCTTAAAAGAGAAATACGCTGTCAGTAGCAACAATGCTTGTCGCTGATCTTCCAGCGTTAATATGGTATCTCGCACATACCTCGGCTTGTTTCAATAAAGCAACCGCCCATATCCAAATCTCGCCCGTAGGCTTCATAGTCAATATAATTCTGTAAGCTGGGTGGAATGTCGCCAAGTGCCTGCAATTCGTCTATGTAGTAGTAGGCAACATCTGTCATGGTTTCACAGTCGGGATAATAATAAATATCGTCCTTGTGTTCCACGACTTCTTCCAGCGTCCCGTAGTGGCTGATAAATTCGTCCAGACATTCTACGATATAGTCGGGAAGTTCCTCTATCATTTCATACATCTCATTGAGTTCTTCAATGGAAACATACTCGCCAATCGCAATGGGGAAGTTGTCGGTATCATGGATAGCGTATTCCTCATACTGCTCATTCAAGCCGATTTTTTCTTTTACATCTTCCTCGTCAATGGGAAATGTGAACCAAGCACCGACTAAATAGCCCTCATTGTATTTGCCAAGATTAGCAATGTAAACCGCCATATCATCAATCATAAGCACCACCTCATTTCCTACTCTGGCAGTTCAAAGATACCGTGTTCTGTTACTAAAAATTTCCCGTGTTCCTGCAAGTGAGAAGCGTAGGCTTCAAAGTCAAAGTAATATTCTTGACAGTCCTCGGATAAATGCTTAAATGTCGGGTCGTTCATCAGCTTTTGCCTTGCAACATCTATCATGCTTTTGCAGTCGGGATAAACCGTAATCACGTTCCTGCAAATATAAACTGCTTCTAAATT
>NZ_JAQESL010000068.1:0-1467 GCF_027697525.1 Coprococcus sp. AM97-35
ATTGTATACTCCAGATTCACCATCTTTATGTGCGATATATCCTATTTTATTACCATCCTCTATATCTTCTCCATTTTTGTTACCCTGTCATTTTAAAGAACATCCTTACTTACACTGTTACATATTTTTCCGCTTCTTCTTTGCACTTCAACGTATTTCCATGCCCAATTACATATTCCATACATTCTTTTCCCTGCTCTTCTTTTCCGATTCGGTAGTAACATACTCCCAGCAGGAATCTGCGTGTAACCTCATAATAAGGCAGCTTTTCCGTATCATTTTCCAGTAATCTTACTGCTGCCTCATCTTCACCTTTCAGCATCAAATTTTTTGCCATAAACAGTGGATTCTTTTGAAATACTTTCCCTGCTTTTTCTAATGTAGCCGAATAACCTGCCGCATCTTTCTCCTGATATTTCTTCGACAGTTCGAGATTCGTCATGACCTGCTGCCAGGAACGTCCCTCTCTTTTTCCTTCCCATTCATTCTTTATATACTCTTCTGCCTTCTGCAACTGCCCATTTATGATCAGTGCAACTACATATTTAGACTCAGCTATCAGCATGACACTTTTTTGAAATCCATGATAATCCAAGCTCTTTCCGTACTTTACCAACTCTTCCAGCATTTCTGAATATTTTTCTGCATCACATTGCTGTGACAGAATCCGGTCAATTTTTGAAAAATCTCTGAGAATGTCCCTGATTAAAATGAATATACCTGCAATCAGATCAACCACCACGCAAATCCACAGAAGCCAGGGATCTGTCGTGACCCAGCCCGGCTGCTTCACATCGAAAAAGAGTACTGTCTCCTGATGCGGGAACGGATTTCCTTTGAAAATACTCACCACACAAATCAATGCTGCATAAATCAACAGCACATTCCGTATCATCCTGATGCGTCCATTTTTCTGCTTTTCATAAATCTTTTTTATCTGCTCTTCCATTTTCTCTACCTCGCTGTCACACTATTTTTGTACCTACAACATAATTATACATAAATTAATATTGTAGCGAATCTCTGTTCGGTTGTACAATATCTACTGCTGCCTGTTCTTCTTTCTCCGCTGTTTTGCAAAAATCTTCCACTTTTTCACGATTGACCATATCAATCTGATTATCACAATCTACTGCCGCATATCCTTTTTCTTCCAGACAATTGATAATTTTTCTTTTCACCTTTAATGTATTTAACTCCGACTTCTCCTTCATATAAACAGACCGAAAAGTTTGCGCTGTTTTTTTACTTCTGCATTCATTTCAGATTCTACGGTTTCTTTCTTTTCTTCTTTTTCCGTAATTCGATTTTGTCCGCACCCTGTAAAAACAATAAGAACTATCAATATCATCGCAAATATCTTACATATGTAATAATTTCCCATAAAAATTTTTTTATTCTTCAAAATACTCATCCAATACTGTTGCATCTTTTTTAACAACATAACCACTTCCACCGATTCCTTTC
>NZ_JAQESL010000069.1:0-1308 GCF_027697525.1 Coprococcus sp. AM97-35
ATCTCTCCACAAATTCCGATTTTAATGTCTCTATTATACCATAATGATACTATTATAAAAAAGGAAAAAGAGCTCCTTCGAGCTCTTTTGATTCAGTTCTGTAAACTTGAAGTTATAGTGCAATCTTTTTCCATTTTCTAATCTTGGTTCTAAAGGTTCCGAACGGAGCAACTGTATTAACATGTATGAATTTGTATACTTCCCAGACAGCTGTTTTAGTTGCTTCGTCAGCCCATTTTCTCATATGTGGTTTAAATAATTCTTCCTCACTCAGAGAATCAATCATTGCATAAATAGAGTTGATATTCTCATTCAATCTGTCTTTCAATTCTTGCAGTGACAGCTGAGCATATGTATCTGTGAACCATTGATATAATTCGCCAAGCTGATTCCACTTAAAATTATCCGAAGGAGTTTTAACAGGAATACCCTTTCTTTCGTCTGATTCCCATTTAATAACAAGAGTTGTCCAGCCAACCTGATAAGCAAGATTTTCTGCCGGAGTTCGATCGATCTCATCAATTCTCTTATCTTTTAAATGCTCCGGAATATCATTAAATTCTGAAATATATTTTGCAAAGCTTTTATTTATCTCGTTTTTAAGCTCGTCTTTATTCTCATATGTTCTCAATAGTCTATCTCCTCAGCTTCCGATTTTCCAGTTTCAAAAACAGGAATTTTCAAATTAGTCTTTGCAAATAACCTTTGAACCTTCACCATCAATTACAATTCCCTGACGGTTGTTAATCGGGCATAGATTCAAATCCGAAAACTCAGTCATTATTTTCTCGGTAACTTTCTTAAATGGTGCTGTAAGATAATGCGGAAGAACATAGAAATCAATCAAATCAAGCCCTGCATCATCTTCTTGTGAGTAGTCCTCTGGCTTTTCATCCATTTGCTCGATATATTGGATGCTTGGAGCGCATATAATTGCGCCTGCCGACTCGCCGATCATCAATTTTCCATTTGCCAATTTCTTTTTCAGTAGCCCATCAGCTCCCGTTTTACGGAGCTGGTCCATAAGAAAGAAAGAATTTCCGCCGGTAAAATATATCACATCTGCTTCTTCAAAAACAGACTGTATCGTTGAATAAGCCTCCGTTGAAATATCAATTTCAGTTACGATTGCTCCCAACTTTTTGAATAATTTTCGAGCCGAGCCGACATAACCGGTGTAGCCTTCACGCAGTGAAGCTGTTGGAATAAATGCGACTTTCTTATTTTCAATTTCTTCCTTTATCAGACTTCCCACACTTGAAAAGTGCGAACATAAAAATAGTTTCATCAATATTCTCCTTTATAAAT